>NZ_WWCX01000029.1:0-66639 GCF_009857655.1 Duganella vulcania | reverse complement strand
GCCGCCACCAGCGCCCGCGCGGCCGCGCGCTCCGGCGCCGAGGTGGCGGGCAGGCGCGCCGGCACCTCCATCAGCAGCTCCTGGTTGCGGCGGTACTGGGCGATCTGCAGGAAGCCGTGCACCGCCTTTTCCGGCGTGTCGTAGGTGGGCAGGCCGGCGTCGGCGAACACCTGGCGCGCGGCCGCCACCGAGCGCCCGCCCAGCCAGCAGGACAGCACGTTCTTGGACGCGGAGCGCATCAGCGGCGCCACCGCCGCCGCGATCCGGCCGCTGTCCACCATGGCCGTCGGCGCGTGCAGGAACAGCAGCGCGTCGGCCTGCGATTCGCGCAGCAGCGCCTCCACCGCGCTGGTGTAGCGCTCGACCGGCACGTCGGCCAGCAGGTTGACGGGATTGTCCTGCGGCGCCTCGGCGCGCTTGAGCAGGCGCCGGGTCTCGTCCGACAGGGGCGCCAGCCGCGCGCCGCTGCATTCGAGCGCGTCCGCCGCGATCAGGCCCAGGCCCACGCCGTTGGTCAGCACCGCCAGCCGCTCGCCGCGCTGCGGGCGCTGGCGCGCCAGCGTCTCGACGGCGTCGAACAGGTCTTCGGTGGAATGCACGCGCAGCATACCGGCGCGGCGGATCGCGGCGTCGAACACCAGGTCGGCGCCGGGCGCGGCGTCGCGTCCCACCTTCAGCACGATCACCGGCTTGCCGCGCGCCGCAAGGCGTCCCGCCGACATGAACTTGCGCGCGCTGCTGACATCCTCGATGCACAGCAGGATGGCCTCGGTCTCGACGTCGCCGGCCAGGTAGTCCAGCAGGTCGCCGAAGTCGACGTCGGCGACCTCGCCCATCGTGACGAAGCGCGAGAAGCCGATGCCGCGCAGGCTGGCCCAGTCCAGCACCGCCGTGCCCAGCGCGCCCGACTGCGACACGAAGGCCAGCTTGCCGGGATCGGCGGCGATGTGCGTGAAGCTGGCGTTGAGCCCCGCCGCCGGCGACTGCAGGCCGACGCTGCCCGGCCCGAGGATGCGCATCAGGTAAGGCCTGGACGCATCCAGCATCGCCTGCTGCACGCTGCGGCTGCCGGCCCGCAGGCCCTCCAGCCCCGCCGTCATGACGATGGCGGCGCGGGTGCCGCGCGCGCCCAGTTCGGCGATCACGCCGGGGATGGTGGACGGCGGCGAGCACACGATCGCCAGGTCCGGCGCCGAGGGCAAGGCCGCCACCCGCGCGTAGCACGGCATATCGTGCAGCACCTGGTACTTGGGGTTGAGCGGCCAGATCGCGCCGCCGGCGCGCGCGAAGCCGCCCTGCGCCAGGTTGGCCAGCACGCGGGTGCCGATGCGTTGCGGGTTGTCCGACGCGCCGATCACGGCCACCGAACGCGGTTGGAACAATCGGTCGAGATTCCTGATGCTCATGCTGCGATGCTCCTGTTGTACCGGCCACTACCAGCGCGAAGCATGGTCCTCGGTCACGCCCATCATCTGCGTGACCACGCGTTTCGGCTGATCCGGCGCGCTGCGCACCCAGCCGGTGAAAGTGCCGACCGGCTGCAGGTAGCGGCTGGCCGCCACCACCAGGTTCTGGTCGTCGCGGCGCGCGCCCTCGGGCGTGAAGTACAGCTCCAGCAAGTCGTCCTCGGTGAAGATGTGCCACTGCGACAGCGGGTCGCTGCTGTCGTAGATGAAGTGCGCCGGCGCCAGCGCGTGCACCTGGCCGTCCAGCCACAGCGCGTTCTCGTTGCCGCCGAAGTAGCCCGACTGCAGGTTGAAGCCCATCGCCAGGTCGTGCGCCGAGGCCCAGCGCCACGCGGTGTTCCGCGCCAGCAGGCCGTTGGAGTAATCGAAGCTGGCGACGCCGCCGGCCAGGTCGTAATCCTCGCGGAAGGTACGCACCTCGCCGCTCAGCGGCATGCCGGACGACTTCTGCGTCGCATGCACCGAGCCATGCGCCACCGGCCCGGTGGCCAGCAGCAGCGGCGAGGCGCCGGGGCCGAATTCGGCGTCGATCTCCAGGTAGTCGCAGCGCAGACTCAGGCCGAAGCTGCCGTCGCCGCGGCTGTCGATGGCGATGCTGCTCTTGCGCGTCTTGAAGCGGCTCGACGCGCCGGCATGGTCGGCCAGCCGCGCCGACAGGCCGGGCAAGCCGTTCTGGCCGAAATTGGCCAGCATGTCGCCGTCGTTGCGGTCGAAGGCGTAGGCGAAGGCGGTGCTGGTCCAGCCCAAATCGACGATGGCGACCGCGCAGAACAGCTGTTCGGTGCACAGCGCCACGTAGTGCCAGCGCTTGTGGTGGAAGCGGCGCCACAGGCGGTTGCGCGCGAACGGCGCGGCCAGCCGGCTCCAGTCGATGTGGCCGACCTGGCCGGCGTAGCGGCCGAACAGCGGCTGGCCGTCGGGGCCCAGCAGGCTGGCGGGGGCGGCGGGCAGGCTCATTGAACTCCCATCATGCGGCTTCCATTTCATTGATGTTGTGATCCAGCGCGGCGCGCAGCAGCGGCGCAAAGCTCTCCGGCGCGGCGTGGACGATGCGTATCACGGGACATTCGTGCCAGTTGGCCAGGCGCTGCAAGGCGCCGGCGACGTCGCGCACGAAACGGCCGCTGATGCGCACCCCCGGCTCCAGCACCAGCGACTTCAGTTCAAACACGCCGTCGCGCCGGTGCGCCTTGGCGTCAACCCGGCCGACCAGCGCGCCGCGCCGCAGTATCGGCAGCGTGAAGTAGCCGTACTTGCGCTTCTCCGCCGGAGTGTAGCATTCGAGCCGGTAATCGAAGCCGAACAGCTCCAGCGCGCGGCGGCGGTCCCACACCACCGGGTCGAACGGCGACAGGATGGTGGTCAGCGTCGGCGCCAGCGCGCCGGCGGCCGCGGCCTCCAGCAGCGGCGCGTGGTCGGGATGGACGTAGATCGGATCGTCCCAGTCGTCCACCCACGCGCGCAGCAAGGCGCCCTGCTCGACCAGCTCCGCCGGATCGAGGCGCGGCGGCTTGGTGCGGAAGTAGTCGCTGATCCAGGCGGCGCGCGCGCAACCCATCGCCTTGACCGCCTTCAGCACCAGCGTGCGGCGGGTGTCGTCCATGTGCGGCATGTGGCGGTCGTCCCAGCCGGGCAGCACGCGCTCGGCCAGGTCGTAGATGCGCTGGAAGTTCTCGCGCGCGGCGATCATCAGCGCGCCGGAGGTGAACAGCACTTCCAGCGAACGCTTTTCCGGCTTCCAGCTCCACCAGCCGCCGCCCTGGCCGTCAGTGCGTTCGAAGTCCGAGGAGCGCGTCGGGCCGTTGACGCGGATGTGGTCGAGCACTGCGTCGACCTCGGCGCGGCGCTCGCGCATCCAGGTCTCGGAATACTTCCAGCCCATCGCCGCCGGATCGAGCATGCGGTGGCGATACAGGCCGTAGTCCTCGATCGGCACGAAGCAGGCCTCGTGCGCCCAGTATTCGAACAGCTTGCCGGCCGCCAGCGCCTGCTCCAGCCACGGTTGCGGATAGTCGCCCAGGCGGCTCCACAGCACCAGGTAGGGGCTGCGCGCCACCACATGGATGGTGTCGATCTGCAGCACGCCCATCTGGCGGATCGCGTCCACCACGTCGGCCTGGCGCGCCTTGCGGCGGCGCGGTTGCAACAATCCCTGCGCCGCCAGGTGCAGCGCCCGCGCCGCGGCCAGGCTGATTATCAATTCGGTCATGACCGCTATTCTAATAAAGAAATCAACATTGCCTGTGATCGGAAAGGGGTTTTTTTTGACTCGCCGGCCACAAACGTGACATTTCCGTGCAGAATATCCACATTGTGGTACAGCTTCGATTTCGCCGTGACACCAGACTTTCAATGACCCATACCGCCACGCGCCCGATCGTGATCTTTTTCCGCCGCCTGTATCGCGCGGTCCTGCTGCCCGTGTTTGCGCTGGCGCTGCTGGCCGCCATGTGGGCGGCGGTGGCCTATCAGCTCGGCCAGGAGCGCCAGACCGCCCGCTACGAAGCGGTGCTGCACAACCAGTCGCAGGCGCGCACGCTGGCCGAGCACACCAACCACCTGCTGCGCCAGGTCGACCACGCCACCCAGCTGTTCAAGCTCAAATTCGAGGAGACCGGCGGCACGCTGCGGCTGGCCGAGTTCACCCGCAGGAACGGCCTGCTCGATTCGCTGCTGCCGTCCAAGCTGGACCTGCCGCTGGCATTGGTCGGCCCCGACGGCCGCCTGCTCGACAGCCGCAACGGCTACTTCCCCCCGGACGTGCATGACCAGGCGCTGTTCCAGCACCACGCCGGCACGCCGGTCGACACGCCGCTGGTGTCGACGCCGGTGGTCGAGCCGCGCACAAAGAAATGGCAGATCATGATCACGCGGCGGCTGAACAACGCCAAGGGGGACTTCGCCGGCATCATCATGGTGATGATCGACCCCGCCACCTTCGTCGAGGACTACGACCGCCTGAACGTCGAACCCGGCGGCGCCGTGCTGCTGGTGAGCCGCGAGAACGGCATGTCCACCGCGCGCGTCGACGACCAGTTGATCATCAGCGATTCGATCGACTTCACCGCCGCGCAGGACGGCGCGCAGCAGGACGAGCTGCTGCTGGCGCGTCCGTTCGACGCCGTCGAGCGCATCTACGGCTACGCCGAGATGCCGCGCTACCTGCTGCTGGCGGTGGTCGGCAATCCGGTGCAGTCGGCGATGGAAGGCTTTGCGCACCGGCGCGACATGTACTATGGCGCCGCCACCATCGCCTCGGTGCTGATGCTGTTGTTTGTCGGCCTGCTGATGCAGCAGGCGCACCGCTTGCGGCGCAGCGCGCGCATGATCACCGAGGCGCAAACCATGCTGCGCGCGGCGGCCGACGCCAGCATGGACTCGGTCTACCTGTTCAAGGCCTGCCGCATGCGCGGGCCGTCCAAGGAAATCGTCGACTTCACCATCGCCGACCTGAATGAGCGCGGCGCGGCGCTGCTGGGCTCCACCGCCGCCGAACTGAAAGGCAAGCGCCTGCTGGAAGTGGTGCCGGCGCTGCACACCAAGGGCTACATCGACAAGTACAAGACGGTGCTGATCACCGGCCGGCCGATGGAGGAGGAATTCGAAGCCGACCACCTGCCGGGCGGCGCCCACCTGTGGCTGCACCACCAGGTCGTGGCCATCGACGAGGGCGTGGCGGTGACCACCCGAGACATCACGCCGCGCAAGGAAAGCGAGCTGGCGATGCGCAAAAACCAGGCGGAGCTGGCCGCCGTCAACGACGCCTCGCCACTGGGCCTGATCCGCGCGGACGCCCAGGGCCACTGCACCTACGTCAACCGCACCTTCGAATTCATCACCGGCCTGACGCGCGAGGAATCGCTCGGCGATTCATGGATGCGCGCCATCCATCCGAACGACCGCCCGGTGCTCAAGGCGGCCCTGAAGCACATGGCCGAAACCCGCGTCCCCTACCAGGACACGGTGCGCTGCGTGCACCCGGACGGCATGATGATCTGGATCTCGTTCAAGATCGCCGCGATGGTGGTGGACGGCCAGGTCTACGGCTACGTCGGCACGGTGGACGACATCACCCACGTTAGAAAATCCGTGATGGCGCTGCGCGAGAGCGAGGCGCGCCTGCGCACCATCGCCGACACGCTGCCGGCCATGGTGGCCTACATCGACTCGGAGGAGATCTACCGCTTCCACAACCTCGCCTATGAACGGGAATTCAACCGCCATGGCATGTCGGTGCTGGGCAAGAGCGTGGAAACCACCATCAGCGAGGAGCGCTACCGCTTTCTGTCGCCCTACATCAGGCGCGCGCTGGCCGGCGAAACGCTGACCTTCGAGGAGGACGATCCCGACCCCACCATTGGCCGCACCTTCGAGGTGGTCTACATCCCGCAGATGGACGAAGACGGCGTGAGCGTGATCGGCTTCCACGTCATGCGGCAGGACGTCACCGCGCAAAAGCGCGAGAAACAGCGCCTGCTCAAGCTCTCGCAGGTGGACGCGCTGACGGGCCTGACCAACCGCTCCGGCTTCGTGCAGCGGCTCCAGGACAGCATGCAGGCGAGCCGCGAACACCATGGCCTGATGGCGGTGATGTACATGGATATCGACCGTTTCAAGCCGGTCAACGACACCTATGGCCACAGCGTCGGCGACGCGCTGCTGAAGGCGTTTTCGGCGCGGCTGACGCACGCCATGCGCGCCAGCGACACCATCGCCCGGCTGGGCGGCGACGAGTTCACCATCATCACGGAGCGCATCGCCCGCATCGACGACGCCGCCGCGCTGGCGGCCAAGATCGTCGCCGCGATGCAGGCGCCGTTCGATCTCGATGGCACGGTGGTGTCGATTTCGGCCAGCATCGGGCTGGCCTACTACCGCGACGAGGACATCACGCCGGCCGAGCTGCTGCACCGCGCCGACGTGCTGCTGTACGAGGCCAAACAGGCCGGCCGCAATACCTATCGCGCCGGCCCGGCGCTGCCGGCGGCGGCCAGCAAACCGGCCTAGCCGGCGGCGTATCCACTTTTATCAACTCGTCCGGCGCCATCTTGCGCTATATTGTGCGCTTCCCGGCTGTTTTGATTACACATCTTCATGCGTCTGCTGCACACCTCCGACTGGCATCTCGGCCAATCCCTGCATAATTTCGAGCGCACCTACGAGCACCAGTGCTTCCTGGACTGGCTGCTGGACACCATCGCCGCCGAACAGGCCGACGCGCTGCTGATCGCCGGCGACATCTTCGACAACGCCAATCCCTCGTCGGCATCGCAGAAACAGCTGTACCGTTTCCTGCAGCAGGCAAAGGAGCGTGCGCCTCACCTCAATCTCATCATCATCGCCGGCAACCACGATTCGCCGGGACGGCTGGAGGCCCCGGGACCGCTGCTGGAAGCGCACGGCACGCGCGTGGTCGGCACCGTACAGCGCAAGGCCGACGGCGAGATCGACCTGGAACCGCTGGTGCTGCCGCTCACCGGCCGTGGCGGCGCGGTGGAGGCCTGGTGCCTGGCCGTGCCTTTCCTGCGGCCGGGCGACGTGCCACGCCTGCCGGCGCAGGAAGGCGCGGATCCGGCTGCCGAACCGGCGCCCGATCCCGCTCCCGATCCCTATCTGGCGGGCATCGCCCTGCTCTACCAGCAGGCGCTGGAACTGGCGCAGTCCAAGCGCCAGGACGGCCAGGCGATACTGGCGATGGGCCACTGCCACATGGTCGACGGCCAGATGTCCAACGATTCGGAACGCCGCATCGTCATCGGCGGCACCGAGATGCTGCCGGCCGGGATCTTCGGGCCGGACATCGCCTACGCCGCGTTGGGCCACCTGCACCTTGCGCAAAGCGTCGGCAAGCAGCAGCACATCCGCTACTGCGGCAGCCCGATCCCGCTGTCGTTCGCGGAAGTGGGATACAGCCACCAGATCCTGCGCATCGACATCGACGGCGCCACCGTGCGCGAGATCACGCCGCTGATGGTGCCGCGCGCGGTCGCGCTGCTGCGGGCGCCGGCCAAACCGGCGCCGCTGGCGCAGGTGCTGGAGGAACTGGCGGCGCTGGACCTGCCGCAGGCGGAGCCCGAACGGCAACCCTTCCTTGAGGTGCGGGTGCTGCTGGATGCGCCGGAACCGGGC
The DNA here is from genome assembly GCF_009857655.1 of Duganella vulcania. Taxonomy (NCBI): domain Bacteria; kingdom Pseudomonadati; phylum Pseudomonadota; class Betaproteobacteria; order Burkholderiales; family Oxalobacteraceae; genus Duganella; species Duganella vulcania. The sequence goes on along the minus strand of NZ_WWCX01000029.1, from coordinate 59,044 downwards.
CTGCGCGCGCGGGTCGAGGCGGCGCTGGACGGCAAGCCTGTGCGGCTGGCCAAGATCGAGACATCGAGCGCGGCGCGCAATACCTCCATCGACGACGAGGTGATGACGCTGGACCAGCTCGAGCAGCTCAAGCCGGACGACATCTTCCGCCAGCTATACAGGCAAAGGTTCGACAACGACGCGCCTCCCGACCAACTGAGCGCCTTCACGGAACTCATGCTGACATCGAGGCAGCCATGAGGATCCTGAAAATCAGCGGCAAGAACCTGGCCTCGCTGGCCGGCGAATTCGGCGTGGACTTCGAACAGGAACCGCTGGCATCGACCGGCCTGTTCGCGATCAGCGGCCCGACCGGCGCCGGCAAGAGCACCCTGCTCGACGCGCTCTGCCTGGCGCTGTACGACGCCACGCCGCGCCTGTTGAAAGTCGCGGGACGCAGCTACCTGGCCGACGTCGGCGCGGAAACCGTCTCCACGCAGGACCCGCGCACGCTGCTGCGGCGCGGCACGGCCGAAGGTTATGCGGAGGTGGATTTCGTCGGCAGCGACGGCGCCTCCTACCGTGCCCGCTGGAGCGTGCGCCGCTCGCGCACCAAGGCCGAAGGCGCGCTGCAGCCGACCCAGATGTCACTGCACCTGCTGCCGGCGCTGCAGGCGATAGGCGGCACCAAGACCGAAGTCAAAGTCGAAATCGAGAAGCGCATCGGCCTGTCGTTCGAGCAGTTCACGCGCGCCGTGCTGCTGGCGCAGAACGAATTCTCCGCCTTTCTCAAATCCGAAGACAACGAACGCGGCGAGCTGCTGGAGACGCTGACCGGCAGCACGGTCTATTCCGAGATCTCGATGCGCGCCTTCGAACGCGCCAAGCAGGAACAGGCAGCCCTGCAAAGCCTGATTGCCCGCCTGGCCGACCAGAAGCCGCTGAGCGCTGAACAGCGCGGCGAGCTGGAAGCGCAACGCGCAAGCGCCGCCGAAGCCCTGCAGGCGCTGGATCAGCAAAAACTGGAGCTGGAACAGGAACTGCGCTGGCACAAACAGGCGGCGAAGCTGGCCGACGACGAACAGCTGGCGCAGCAAGCCTGCCAGGCCGCCATCGCCGAGGTGGAAGCGTCGGCGCCACGCCGCACCGCACTGGCGCGCATCGCCGCGGTGCAGCCGGCGCGCCCGCTGGCCGACGACATCGCGCGCATCGGCGCGGATATCGCGGCCACCCAGGCCGCCATGACAAGCAGCACCCAGGATGCCGCGCTAGCCGCGCAGGCGCTCGAACGCGCCACGGCGGCGCAAACGCAGGCCGCGGCGCAAGTACGGGAATCGGAAGCCGCGCAACGCAACGCCGCGCCGCAGCTGGACCAGGCCAAGGCGCTGGACGCCCGCATTGAAGCCATGCTGCCGACCTACCGGCAAACCGCCACCGCGTGCGAAGAGGCCGACCAGGCGGACGCAGTCGCCAGGGCCGCGCTGCAGGAGCGGCAGGATGAACGCAAGCGCCTGGCCGCGCAGCACGAGGCGGCTGTCACCTGGCTGGCGCAGCACAAGCAGTGGCAAACGATGGCGCAGTCCTGGGAGCGTTGGGATGTGCTGTTCGTGCAGGCCGGCCAGGCCGCGTCGCAAGCGGAGAAGCTGGGCAGCGCGCTGGCCCGCGTGCAGCGCAACGCCAAGGCGCATCGCGACGAGGAGGCCGATGCCAGCGGCAAGCTGGCCGCCGCCGGCGCCGCGATGCAAACACTGGACGCGCAGCGGCAGGAAGCGGCGCGCGTGCTGGCGGCCTTCCCCGCCGACCAGTTGCAGACGACCCGCCACGACCTGGAGCTGCGCCGCGACCGGTTGGCCGCAGCGGAAAAACTGTGGATCGAACTCGATGCGCGGCAAACACGCCACGCACATATTGAAGCGCAGTCGGCGCAACTGCGGCAGGCGGTGGCCGCCGCCGAGCTTCAACTGAAGGCCGCGCAGCAGGAAGGCGTCGGCATACTGGCGGCCTTCTCGCAGGCCGAGCGTTCGCTGAAGCTGGCGGAAGCCGCCTGCGCCAAGAACGTTGAATCGCTGCGCGCCGCGCTGGAGGACGACACGCCCTGCCCGGTCTGCGGATCGCATGAACATCCATACCGGCAGGACGACGGCGGCCTGCACGCGATGCTGGCCGAGTTCCAGGCGGAAGTGGTCCGCTGCCGCCAGCAGATGGAGACCAACGTCAATCAGCAGGCGGCGCAACGCGCCACCGAGCAGGCCAGCCTTGAACAATTGAACGCGCTGGCCAGCGAAGGCCGCGCCGTGGCGCAGGCACTGGAGCGCGTATCCGCCGCGTGGCAAAGCCACATGCAGGCCGCCGATCAAGGCGATGCGGCATCGGAGCTTCCGGCATCGCTGCCGCCGGAACCGGAACGCACCGGCTGGTTCGTCACCCAGCTGGAGCAAGTACGCGACGCACTGCAAGCCGTCGAGCGGCAAGAGCGGGATCTGTACGCAGCCCGCACCGCGCGCGACCAGGCGCAATCGGCCTACGACCTGGCGGCCGCCGAACACGCGCGCCTGCAAGGCATCGCGGCACATGCCCAGACCGCGCTCGCCCAATCGAACACCGAATACAAGGCGCTGGACGATCAGCGCATCGAAGTCGCGCTCACGCTCAGCGGCCTGCTGTCCGACCTGGACCCGGCCTTCAGCGGCGGCGACATTCCAAGTGAAGACTGGAAGGACGACTGGAAAGCCGGCCCGGCCCGATTCCACGAAGCCCGCCAGGCCGAGAGCAGGCAGTGGCTGGCGCAGCGTGCGGCGCATGACGAACGCGCCGCCGCCATCGCCACTATCGAGGTGGAAGTGAAGGCGCTTGCGGAGGCGCAGGCCAGGGCCGGCCTGGACGCCGTCAACGCCCGCGTCGCGTACAGCAGCGCGGACACCGCGCTCAAGGACATGCAGCAGCAGCGCATGGCGCTGTGGGGCGGCAAGGAAGTGCGCGATGTCGAAGCGGCGTTCAACGCCGTCATCGATGCCGCCAGGGAGCGGCTGGTGGGACTGCAAAACGCGGCGCAGCAGGCGGCGCAAGCCCGCGCGCGCGCCGACGAGGCGCTGGCCCAGGCCGCGCAACGGCTGGCGGCGCTGCAAGGCGCATCGGCTGCGGCGGCGACGAAGCTGTCCGACTGGGTCGCCGCATTCCAACAGCGCCAGCCCGACGCCGGCCTGCGCGACCTGGAGCACCTGCACGAACTGCTGGCCCATTCCGCCGACGACGTGGACGCCGAACGCGCCGCGCTGCAAGCCATCGACCGCGCCGCCGACAACGCCGCCGCCGTGCTGAATGAACGCCAGCGCCAGCGCGCCGAGCACCAGTTGTCCGCGCCGCCGGAACGCGCATCGCCGGCAAGCGCTCCGCCGGCCGAAGAACATGGCGGCCATGATGCGCCCACCGCCGCGCCGTCGCCGATCGCGCAACTGGCTGCGGCGCTGAACGCGCTCGCCACGGAACGCGGCACCGCGCAGGACCACGCGACCGCGCTGCAACTGGCGCTGGCACAGGACGACGCCAAACGCCGGCAATCGCAGGCCATGCTGGCGCAGATCGAACAGCAGGAAACCATCGAGCAGCGCTGGGCGCGCATGAACGACCTGATAGGCTCCGCCGACGGCAAGAAGTTCCGCAACTACGCCCAGCAGTTCACGCTGGACGTCCTGCTGGGCTACGCCAACGCCCACCTGAACCACCTGGCGCGCCGCTACCAGCTGGAACGCATCAGCAATCCGGCCAACCCGTCGCTGGCGTTGCTGGTGCGCGACCTGGACATGGGCGGCGAGATGCGCTCCGTGCATTCGCTGTCCGGCGGCGAATCGTTCCTGGTGTCGCTGGCGCTGGCGCTGGGACTGGCCTCGCTATCGTCCAACCGCGTGCGGGTCGAATCGCTGTTCATCGACGAAGGCTTCGGCAGCCTCGATGCCGAAACGCTGCGCGTCGCAATGGACGCGCTGGACGGCCTGCAGGCGATGGGCCGCAAAGTCGGCGTGATCTCGCACGTGCAGGAAATGACGGAGCGGATCGCCGTAAAAATACTGGTGCAGCCTTCGGCCGGTGGTAAAAGCGCGGTCACAGTGCAGTAGAATGCTGTTTTATTGCTAACGCACGCCAGCCCATGAAACTGCTGCTTCGCTTGTGCCTCTGCCTCTCGTTCGCGCTGCCCGCGGCGCATGCCGCGCCGTGCGCCGCGCCATCCACACTGGCCGATGGCTGGGAAGTGGCCGCGCCCGAGGCGGAAGGCTTCAACGCCAACGCCTTGTGCGTCACGCTGACCGCCCTGGCCGAGGGCGGAGACAATATCCACGGCATCGTCGTCGAACGCCACGGCAAGCTGGTGGCGGAAATGTACCGCACCGGCAAGGACCGCTCAATCCGGCGCGGCCTGGGCATCTGGCCGCCGTTCGCGCCGACGGTGGAATTCGGGCCGGATACGCTGCACGACGTGCGCTCGATCGGCAAGAGCGTCATCAGCCTGCTGGTGGGCATCGAGAAGCAGCGCGGCAAAATAGGCGCGCTCACCACGCCGGTACTGGACTACTACCCCGAGCTTCAGGACCTGCGCTCGCCGCAGCTCAACGCCATCAATCTTGAACACCTGCTGACCATGAGCGGCGGCTGGAAGTGGGACGAAGGCATGCAGCCCAATAACGAGCTGCGGTTGTACTGGAAATCCGACCAGCTGCGCTATGTGCTGGAGCGCCCCATCGTGGCGCCACCGGGCACCGTCTGGAACTACAACGGCGGCGGCACCACCATCCTGGCCGACATCGTCACCCGCGTCAGTGGGCAGCCGTGGATCGAGGTGGCGCGCAAGGACTTGTTCGAACCGCTGGGCATCGTGCAATGGGAATGGGTGACCGACCTGCGCGACCGGCCGGCGCCCTTCTCGGGACTGCGCATGCGTCCGCGCGACATGGCCAAGCTGGGACGGATGATGCTGAACCACGGCCGCTGGAACGGGCAGCAGATCGTGGCCGGGGAATGGGTGGATGAGTCGCTCAAGCCGCGCCTGAGCGTGGGCTTCAAAAGTCCCGGCAACCAGCCGGACGAGCTGCATTACGGCTACCAGTGGTGGGACGGCACGGCGGCCTGGCACGGGCACCGCACGCCGTGGAGCGCGGCCTTCGGCAACGGCGGCCAGCGCATCTTCATCGTGCCGGAGCTGGACCTGACGGTGGTGATCACCGCCGGCGACTACGGCTCCGAGGCGATGGCCGCCAAGGCCAACCAGCTGCTGCACACACTGATCGCCACCGTCAGCGACTAAAAAATCCTAGCGTTCGCCCCGCTCCTTCCGTTCCATCTTCAGCATATCCCAACCGAGTTCGCGGCGGATCTGCTGTGCATCCGGCGGCGGACGCCGCCCGGCGATCTGCGTCTGCAGCCATTGGCGAACGGACTCCTTGCTCGGTTGCTTGTTTTGGTTCATGGTCTTGCCTCTTTGCGGAAGAATGATCGCCAGTAGGCCTTCAACGCCGGCCGGCCCGCACAGTTGACGCGCCGGCCGCCGCGAATTTGCAACCATTTGCTACAATTTTGCTATCATTAAGACAAGCACGAGGCAGCGCGGGTCACCATGAGCATAGGCGCCATATCACCGAGTTCCGCCAACCAGCCACCGGCGCGCGCGACGCCGCCGGTGCAGGGGACGTCGCCTGCCGCTCCTGGGCGCACCTCGTCCGCCAGCGGCTCCACCACCAACCTGACGCCGGAAGCGCTGGCCCTCGTATCCCAGCTCAAAGCCCGCGACACCGAAGTGCGCCAGCACGAACAGGCGCACCTGGCCACCGCCGGCGGCCTGGCCACATCCGGCGCCTCCTACACCTACCAGCGCGGACCGAACGGCGTCGATTACGCCATCGGCGGCGAAGTGCATATCGATACCTCGCCCGGGCGCACGCCGCAGGAGACCATCGAACGCGCCCGCACCATCGAGGCGGCGGCGCTGGCGCCGGCCGATCCCTCCGGCGCCGACCGCTCGGTGGCGGCCCAGGCCCAGCAGATGGAGCTGCAAGCCCGCGCCGAACTGGCGACGCAGCAGGTGGAACAGGCAGCGGCCCGGCTGAACGGATCGGGGCCGGGCGATGCCGCCAAGGTCCGCCGCGCCTACGAGGCGCCGCCGGTGGCGCAGCCCAAGCTGGACATCTTCGCCTGAGCGGCCGAGCGTCCGAGTGATAAAATCCCGCCTTTGCAAGTCACTCGAAGAGCAACCATGTTAAAAGCACCACGTACCCTGACCTTCAAATGCGCCAAGTGCGCCAAAGCCGTGCAAGTCCGCCTGCAAAAGGTATCGGCCTGCTCGCACATCCAGCCTTACCTGGGCATTTGCGCCTGCGGCGAGGTAAAACACCACGCCATCGGCCAGAAAGACGCCGTCGCCTCCTACCTGGCCGCGCCGGAAGGCTGGACCCATCATCATTAATCTTTGCGCGGGCCTCAAGAAATCGGCGGGCGCACCGTTATAGAAGTATTATCAAACCGACTTCGCTGGAACCTGCCATGTCTATCCTACCTGCTCTCGGCCGCGCTTTGCCGTCGTCCCTCTACGGCGCCAATCCACACAACGACGGCAAGGCCACGGCAACCAACGCCGCCAAGCCGGTGAAAGCGCTGGATTCCTCGCCGACCTCCCTGTCCACGGACAGCCTGGAAAAGCACGTGGCGTCGGTCGGCAACGCCACCGTCGATTTCGCGCAGGACTTCCTGAGCAGCTTTGCCAAGTCGCTGTTCGGCGACTCTGGCAAGGATGCGACCATCAGTTTCGACTCGGCCAGCCTGGATACCAGCTCCACCTTCGCCGTCGGCGCGCAGCACACCTCGGGCCCGAACGGCAGCAGCGACGCCGCCGCCTTCGACCTGACCGACAGCTCGCACTTCATCGGCAAGGGCACGATCACCACCGCCGACGGCCGCAAGTTCGACTTTGAAGTGGAAGTGCAGTACGACGCGGAACTGAGCGGCGCCGCCAGCCAGGACACGACCACCGGCAGCAATAACACCGCCAAGCGTCCGGTGGCCAGCAACGGCGCCAGCGCCGACAACCTGCCGACGGTGCAGGTGCCGAACATCGACTTCCCCGGCACCCTGGCCGACCTGTTCAAACTGATCGGCCGCGACCTGCAATCGGCGCTGTCGACCGGCGACAGCGCGCCAGCCAAGACCAGCGACGGCATCGACCGCAACACGCTGCGCAACCTGTCGCTGCGCCTGCTCAACCTGGTCGACAGCAAGGATACCAACACCTACAGCGCGCCGACCGCCGCCGACAAGGTCAAATCGGCGGCCGATGCCTACGGCGCGCAAGCCCCGCAGGAACCCATCAAGGCCGGCCCTGCGGGCGTGAGCGCAACGCCCGCGCCGGCGGATGATCCGATCTCGCTCGCTCCCGTCAAAGACGCCAACAGCTAAGCGCCAAGTATAATAAGCGCCTCAACACCGAAACGCCGGCAGGGATGAACACCATCCCCGGCGTTTTTTGTGCTTGTCCATTCCGCTTATTACACCTACCGATTGCCCCGAACATGTCCGCACACACCACCGCCTCCCTTACGCCGCAACAGATCCACTGGGAGGAGAACGGCGTGCAGTGCGCCGCGCGCTGGCGCTCCGAAGCCGGTATGCCGCCGCCGAAGCGCGTCGTCATCGCCGACGACCGCACCAATGCGGACGTGGCCTACCGCCTGGCCTGCGAAGGCACGGCCCTGCTGTGGCGCGGTGACTTCCAGAACGCACGCCAGCTGCTGCAGGCCCTCGCGCGCCGCGCGGACCACAAGGGCAAGCCGTCGAAGAAGGCCAAGCCGGCCAAGACTCCGGCCACGCCGACCGAAGCGTTCCACCTGCATCGCCAGGCGCAGTCGCAGCGGGCGCGTACGCTGGCCATGCTGCTGATTCCTTTCGACGCCGGCTACGCCATCCCGCTGCGCCGCGCACCGGACGTGCAACTGGCCTGCAACGAGGCCTACGGCCGCTTCGAGGAACCGTTCGTGGCGTCGCTGCGCGAGCTGCTGGGCGTAATCGGCGCGCACGAATGGCGCCGCACCGGCGTCGAGATCCCGGCGCTGGACGCACGCATCCACCCGCACTACGGCGTGTTCTCGCCGGTGCGCGGCGAGTATGTGGAGCTGGTGGCGAACACGCCGCTGCCGGCCGGCGTCAAGCTGGCCTACGATATCGGCGCCGGCACCGGCGTGCTGTCGGCGGTGCTGGCCAGGCGCGGCGTGGCGCGCGTCATCGCCACCGACCAGGACCAGCGTGCGCTGAGCTGCGCGCGCGAAAACCTGGCGCGGCTGGACCTGGACGGCCAGGTCGAGCTGCTGGAGGCGGACCTGTTCCCGGAAGGCCGTGCGCCGCTGGTGGTGTGTAATCCGCCGTGGGTGCCGGCGCGTCCGAGTTCGCCGATCGAGTACGCGGTCTACGATCCGGACAGCCGCATGCTGCGCGGCTTCCTGGCCGGCCTGTCGGCGCACCTGACGCCGGGCGGCGAAGGCTGGCTGATTCTGTCCGACCTGGCCGAGCACCTTGGCCTGCGTCCGCGCGACCAGCTGATGGAATGGATCGCCGCCGCCGGCCTGAAAGTCATCGACCGCCACGACGTGCGCCCGACGCACCCGCGCGCCGCCGACGCCACCGACCCGCTGCACGCCGCGCGCGCCGCCGAGGTCACGTCGCTGTGGCGCCTGGCCGCCGCGTAGGGCCGGCGCCTCTCTGAAAGAGGCAAAGTTTGCAGTTCTGCTATGCTCGTATAAATCAACTTCGTGGAGAACCTCCCATGTTCAAGCGATTATTCGGGCTCATTTCCCCGCCGCCGGCGGCGCCCCTTCCGCCGCCCTCCGACCTGTTGAGCGATGAAGGGTATGCGCGCTACAAGGCCGGCGCCAGCGGGCTCACACGCCTGATCACGCGCCACCTCGGCGAACAGGAAAGCGAACGTCTGGTGCGGCATGTGGAAGCGAAGTACGATTCCAGCGGGCCGACCAACATCGACGAGATCTGCTGGCTGTTTTACGACGCCATGCTGGACGACGAAGGCCAGCGGCGCGGGCAGTGGTTCATGCTGCAGGTGGACTGGAAAGCCAGCGAGGAAGTCGCCTGGCAGGTGCAGGAAATGCTGGCGGCGCGTGGCATCGAACCCGTGTGGCAGTGGGATCACGAAGGCAAGACCGTCATGCAGGGGCTGCGCGACCTGTCGCACTGGCTGGCGTCACGGCCTTTGTCGCTGCTGATGGTGGACTATGATACCGATTCCTACTACGCCCTCATCATGGAGACCGCCTCGGTCGGGCAGACGATCACCCTGGGGTGGGAGGCTGGCGTGAAGATCCTGGGCTTCGAGGACTTCGCGGCCACGCAAGGCGAGGAATGATGCGAGAAACATAAGCGCCACTTAAAAAATCCAGCAAAATATAAGTGACTCTTATTTTGACCCTTGCGGAACGCCAAAGGTCTATGTATAATTCGGGCCTCAGACGCGGGGTGGAGCAGTCTGGCAGCTCGTCGGGCTCATAACCCGAAGGTCACAGGTTCAAATCCTGTCCCCGCAACCAGATTCGATAAGCCGTTGATTTCTTTCAGAAATCGACGGCTTTTTACTTCCCCTTGTGCGCCATTTAGTGATCCGCTGAGATTCCATAGACACTCTGGTTTCGAGAATTTTGCTCGCTCAACGGCCTATTTCAAGCCCTCCAGAAACCGCACTCCGAACGAAGACCATCGGGTTTTGGCCTTTGGGAACCAAGCAAGGCCGAACCTCATTGTCGTCCAAGCGCCATGTCTCCACGATGGCTTGGACCTCGATCAAACAGGTGAACCAGTGGACGTTGATGCATTCATCATGTAGCGATCCACTGAACCTCACGTTTCAGCGCGGACCGCCCCGCCTTTTTTTACGCAACATCTTACAGGATCGCTTTGCCCAGACTCAACTCAGCTACCAGTTTCTTTAACCGCGCGTTTTCTGGCTACATCTTGAGCTCCCGCATGCCTCCGGATTGCATACCGCCATACCATTTCTTCCAGCGATAAAAAGCCTACTCAGAAATGCCGAACTGCCGGACAACACCGTCAACCACAGTGCCCAGTTCGGCTTGTTTTAAGACGGATATTATTTGTTCTATCGGAAAATGGTTGCGCTTCCTGGTCAAACCCCTACCGCACAGTAACTATTGACCAAAAACCTCGCTTCCGGAGTGGCTAATTTCGTCAATGCAGATCAGACAAGTGATGATGGACGGAAAACTTCTGGTAAAATTGTAGATTAACTTATAACATCAATGTGCATCCTTTAGACATGGTGCCGGAATCTAATGACAGCAAAACTGAACTCCATTTTTCTTGATGCCAGCAAAATTGACGCTGCTATCAGAGACTTTCGTGGCGATATGAAGGTTGATGGCCCGACTGTTAAGGAAAAGTTCACCGAGTATCAACTGAGTACTCCTGATGCTTTGCCCGCTTTGCTGCACGTGTATCATCGCGTTGATGGCACTATAACGCTCACCCCCACCGTGGGGAAAAATCAAGATCTGTCGCGCGCAGTGGCTGAGCATGTCGCCAACACTTGCAAGAAGACGGAGTATGAGCAGCGTCCGCTTGTGCTTCAGCAGATTACTGAGAAAGACTGGCAGTTCATGCTAGATCATCTTAGCGATGATTGGAAATTCCAAGTGACGCAAGAGCAGCTAGAGCATGGAGTTCGCTTTAGAGTTAAAAAAGCTCATGGAGACGAGGTAGTCATTCACCGTTACAACACCGGACGGTTCTTGATGCAAGGCAAAGCAAGAGAAGTCTATGGCATAGTATCGTCAGTGTTGTGTGAGCTTGCTCCGGACAAGCAGGCAATTGTCCAAGCCCAACTGGTAGCGTTTGACCTTCCGCAAGTGAAAGCAAAAGACTTGCTGGAAGAGCTTAAACAGTGGACGCCTAGTGCCGTAGAAATACTTGGAGATGCCGGTGCCGCAATCATCGCACCGTCGCTCGCCCTGATGAAGCTGAACGTAGAGTTAACCGATTATTCGGCATTCGCTTACCCGGCGCTCAAAGGCTTGGAGGCCTATATGAAAGCACTCATGGCTGAGCATGGCATGCCCATCAAGAACGTTGTCGGCTTTGGCAGTAGTTTCAATGGCCCCAAGCTCAAAAGTGGCGTTTGTGCGAAAATCAACTGCCAGCACACTGTTGCCGCTGTGGAAAAGTCATATGACTTATATAATAGACATCGGCATAGCCTCTTCCATGCTGATGCAAATGTTGAGCTATCGCGAATTATTGAACAAAAACAAGAAGCTGTCAGTATCGTGCATGATGTTTTGAGGACAATCGAGCAGACCGCATCTCAGATCCCAAAATGAAACGACTCAGCAAACATTTCGAAGTCTTGGCAGCACCGGAGGGACAAGCAGTTATTTGCTTCTCTTTGGATAGTGCTCGCCCAGACTCCTACATGGCTGAGTTGGAAAAAACCCTTCTTTCAAGAGGATATGAGGGCGATGTTTTGCTTGATCTTCTGATCACCAATGGCGAATCATCCCGTCGCTTCCTACGCTTAAAGTTTGACGGTCATCAGCTACATTGGTTGAAGGCCAAACCAGCTTCTATCACTACATTGAGCAGTACTGTCCTTGAGTTCTGTCAACGCTTTTATGCAACGCATCCAGCGGCATTGAAAAATAGCGTCCTATCCTCTGCTGCACAGCACCGCATCAAATCGAGTGCTCACGCACTTGCCTAACATAGCTCGCATGAAGAGCATGTCACGCGGGAAGCGGTTACACTAGCCCGATTCCGGCCGTCTCTGACTTGGTCCCACCCTAAACAGGGTCAGCAAATCGCCTTTTTGATACCAGCATTGCAGGTAGACGCAGGTGACGCATTCGGCAAGATACTCAAAAAAACTGTGGCGTTTCGTAATTGAGCAGGAACAAAAATCACTCCCTGGCTTGGCCGCATGATGGACTAGCACTCGTCCATTTCAGCCCAAGGAGACCTCTCGGCCTATCAAGCCGCGCGCTTCTTTCTCCCTTTTTGTATAAAATACAAAATGGAGGTCGAGATGCTGGTCAAGGTTTCAAGATGGGGCAACAGTGCTGCTTTACGGATTCCTGCCACCGCGTTAAAGGCGTCTGGATTTCAGATCGGCCAAGAACTAAACCTCGAAGTCTCCATCGGACGACTATCGCTGGAATTACCAGCCGCCAACCTCGAAGATCTGATCGCCCGCATCACTCCCGAAAATCGTCACAACCTGCCGCTGGATGGCCCAGCCGCCGGAAACGAAGCATGGTAGCGGCCGCCCCCCCATACCCAACCCGCCATAAAACTGTCACAATCGCGTTTTCAGTCTGCCAAGGAGGCGCGTGTGAAGGATCAGGTCCAGTTATCAGCACAAAATGAGCAGGATGCTCCCGCCAATCCATCGCGCCGCCGCATCTTCCAGGCCGCTGCCGCCACCGGCATGGCTGCTTCCCTGCCCGCGCTGAGCGAAGCCGCCACCGCCACGCCGGCCGCCGTCAAAGGCTCGCTGGACGCCAAGCTGAAAGCCCACGTCAAGAACGTGGTCGTGATCTATCTGGAAAACCGCAGCTTCAACAACCTGTTCGCCAACTTCCCCGGCACCGCCGCGCCGCTGTCGACCGCCACCGCCGCCGCCTGCCAGCAGCGCGACCGCGACGGCTCCGTGCTGCCGGCGCTGCCCAAAGTCTGGGGCGGCATGGTGCCGAACACCCAGGACATCGGCGGCAAAAAATACGCGCTCAAGGAAGACGACATCAAGGGCCTGCCGAACGGCCCGTTCAAACTGGTCGACACCGAAGGCAAGCCGCTGCCCGAAGCCGTGATCACGCGCGACCTGTGGCACCTGTTCTACCAGAACCAGATGCAGATCAACGGCGGCAAGAACGACGGCTTCGCGGCCTGGGGCAACACCGGCGGCATGGTCATGGGCTACTACGGCGAGACCAGCAAGAACCTCGGCCTGTGGAAGATCGCCGAGCAGTACACGCTGTGCGATAACTTCTTCATGGCGGCCTTCGGCGGCTCCTACCTGAACCACCAGTTCCTGATCAGCGGCCGCACGCCCGAATACTTCAACGCCAGGGACACCGCCGCCAAGAAGAAGATCGCGGTGCTGGACGACGGCCCGACCGGCATGCGCCTGTCCGTGACCAAGGACAGCCCGGCGTCGGCGATGGACGGCATGCCAATCTACGTCAACAACGGCGCCATCACGCCGGACGGCTACGCGGTCAACACCATGGCCCCGCCCTATCAGCCCAGCTACATCCGCCCTGCCTTCGACGGCGACCCGCTGCTGGCCGATCCGAACGACGCCGGCACGCTGCCGCCGCAAAGCTATGACACCATCGGCGACCTGCTGTCGGCCAAGAAGGTCAGCTGGGCGTGGTACGGCGGCGCGTGGCAGGCCGCGCTCGACGCGCGCGGCGGCGGCGAGAAGCCGAACTTCCAGTACCACCACCAGCCGTTCAATTACTTCAAACAATTCGCGCCCGGCACCGCCGCGCGCGCCGAGCACCTGCGCGACGGCGGCCTTGGCGACAGCCCGATCTCGAACAAATTCCTGGCCGACGTTGTCGCCGGCAAGCTGCCCGCCGTGACCTTCTACAAGCCGCAAGGGAACCTGAACCTGCACGCCGGTTACTCGGATGTGGAATCCGGCGACGCCCACATCGCCAACGTGATCGAGCACCTGAAGAAGTCCCCGCAGTGGAAAGACATGGTGATCGTGGTGACCTTCGACGAAAACGGCGGCTGGTGGGATCACGTGGCGCCGCCCAAGGGCGACCGCTGGGGGCCGGGCTCGCGCATTCCGGCCATCGTCATTTCGCCGTATGCCAAGAAGGGCCAGGTCGACCACACCTTCTACGACACCACCTCGATCCTGCGCTTCATCACACGTCTGCATGGCCTGCCGCTGCTGCAAGGCCTCAAGCTGCGCAACGAAGCCTTCGCGGCCCGCAACGCGCTGCCGCCGGGCGACCTGACGGCCACGCTGAGCTTCCGCTAAGCTTCCGACGAGTTAGTGCGGGCGGTAGCACCTCTGTGTTACAATCCGCGACTTACTTACTGAGCCCGACTGCTGCAGCCGGGCTTTTGTTTTGAGCGGCGCATTTTCACAAGCGCCGTGGGCACGAGATTTAAGAATGAGAGATAAAAAAGACAACGCCACGTTCGACCTGCCCGGCTTCAGCCCGGCCGCGCCGCTCGAACCGGAAGCGAAGCGCCCGCCGGCGCCGCGCGGCAAGCGTTCCACACTCAAGCAGGTGCAGCTCGAACTGCTCGAGCCGACCGACACCACCGGCCTGCCGGTCTGGGTGCGCGACGAAAACCTGGACCTCACCGGCTTGCCGGTGTGGGCGCCAAACTAATACAACCCCGATATCACAGCGTCAGCGAGCCTGTTAGACTGTGACCACGTCCTTTTTGAACAGGTCTGACACCATGACATCCACCGCTTTTTCCAGCCTGCCGCTGGCCCAAACCCTGCTCGACAACCTCGATTCGCTCGGCTACAAGGAGATGACCACGATCCAGGCGCAAAGCCTGCCGTCGGTGCTGGAGGGGCGCGACCTGATCGCCCAGGCCAAGACCGGCAGCGGCAAGACTGCGGCCTTCGGCATCGGCATCCTGGCCAAGCTCAATCCCGCGTGGTTCGCCGTGCAGGCGCTGGTGCTGTGCCCTACCCGCGAACTGGCCGACCAGGTGGCCAATGAACTGCGCCGCCTGGCCCGCGCCACCGGCAACGTCAAGGTGCTGGTGCTGACCGGCGGCTCGCCGATGCGTCCTCAAATCGCTTCGCTGGAACACGGCGCCCACATCGTGGTCGGCACGCCGGGCCGCGTGCGCGACCACCTGGGCCGCGGCACGCTGGACCTGTCCAAGGTCGAGACGCTGGTGCTGGACGAAGCGGACCGCATGACCGACATGGGCTTCTACGACGAAATCGCCGGCATCGTCAGCGCCTGTCCGAAGCGCCGCCAGACCTTGCTGTTCTCGGCCACCTACCCGGACGACATCCGCCGCGCCACCGATTCCTTCCTGGCCGATCCGGTCGAAGTGACGGTCGAGGCGCAGCACGACAACAGCCAGATCGAGCAGCTGTTCTTCGAGATCGGCTTCGACGAGCGCAACGCCGCCGTGGCGCGCCTGCTGGGCCACTACAAGCCGGTATCGGCCATCGCCTTCTGCAACACCAGGGTGCAGTGCCGTGAGCTGGTGGAAGAGCTGCAATCGAAAGGCTTCTCGGCGCTGGCGCTGTACGGCGAACTGGAACAGCGCGAACGCGACGAGATCCTGGTGCTGTTCGCCAACCGCAGCTGCTCCGTGCTGGTGGCCACCGACGTCGCCGCGCGCGGCCTGGACATCCCGAACCTGGAAGCGGTGATCAACGTCGACGTGTCGAAGGACACCGAGGTGCACATCCACCGCGTGGGCCGCACCGGCCGTGGCGGCGAACAAGGCCTGGCCCTGTCGCTGTGCGCGCCGAACGAGAAGAAGTGGGTCAAGCTGATCGAGGAATACCAGAACGCGCCGGTCGAATGGTTCGACCTGAATTCGCTGGACGAAAACGACTACGGCGTCGATCCGGCGCCGATGATGACGCTGGTGATCTCGGGCGGCAAGAAGGACAAGCTGCGTCCGGGCGACCTGCTGGGCGCCCTGACCGGCGACGCCGGCCTCTCGAAGGAACAAGTCGGCAAGATCAACGTGTTCGAGTTCCAGACCTACGTGGCGATCGACCGCCGCGTGGCCTACGATGCCTTCGAGCGTCTCAGCAAGAACAACCCGCTGGGCGGCGACTTCGGCGCCATCAAGGGCCGCAACTTCAAGATGCGCTTCATCGACGCCTGATCCGGCCTAGCGGTGCTGCTGCGGTATATGCGGCAGCAGCACCGTCAGTATGCCCAGCAGCGGCAGGAACGAACACAGTTTATACACATAGGCGATGCCGGCCACGTCGGCGATATGCCCCATGGCGGCGGCGCCGATGCCGCTCACGCCGAACATCAATCCAAAGAAAATCCCCGCGATCATGCCGACCTTGCCCGGCATGAGCTCCTGCGCGAACACCACGATGGCGGAAAACGCCGACGAGATCACGAAGCCGATCACCACCGACAGCACGGCCGTCCAGAACAGGTCGACGTAAGGCAGCATCAGCGTGAACGGCGCCGCGCCGAGGATGGAGATCCAGATCACGCGCTTGCGGCCGATGCGGTCGCCGATCGGCCCGCCCATGAAGGTGCCCGCCGCCACCGCCGCCAAAAACAGGAACAGGTACAGCTGCGCCGACGATACCGACAGGCCGAATTTATCGATCAGGTAGAAGGTGTAGTAGCTGCTCAAGCTGGACATGTAGATGTACTTGGAGAAGACCAGCAGCGCCAGCACCGCCAGCGCGCCATAAACGCGGCCTTTAGGTAAAGGCGACACGGCATGCGAGGCGGCCTTGCGCGGCAGCCCGGCCAGGTGCGCGCTGTGCCAGCGACCGACGTGCGCCAGCACCATGATCGCCGCCGCCACCGGCAACGCGAACCAGGCGATATTGCCCTGTCCACGGCCGATGATGACGGCGGCCGCCAGCAAAGGCCCGAGCGCCGAGCCGACATTGCCGCCCACCTGGAACAGCGATTGCGCAAAACCGAACCGCCCACCCGAGGCGATGCGCGCCACGCGCGAAGCCTCCGGGTGGAAGGTCGAGGAACCGACGCCGATCAGCGCGGACGCCACCAGCAAGGCGGGGAACGTGCCGGCGACGGACATCATCAGCACGCCGATCAGTGTGGCGACCATCCCGAGCGGCAGCAGGAAGGGCATGGGACGGCGGTCGGTGTAGAGGCCTATCCACGGCTGCAGCAGCGAAGCGGTGCACTGGAAGGTCAGCGTGATCAGGCCGACCTGCGTGAACGTCAGGCCAAACTGCGCCTTCAGCATCGGGTAGATTGACGGCAGCATGGCTTGCGTCAGGTCGTTCAGCAGGTGGACCAGGGCGACCGCGCCGAGGATGGACATGACGGTGTCCCCGTGGGGACGGCTGGAGGAAGAGAGAGTGGATGTATTCATGCCGCCCAGTGTAATATGGCTGCAAACCCGATCTATTCCAACTTTCGTCGAATAAGTGACATATGAAAGCTCTCCACCGCAGCAGCGACCATCGCGATTACCAGCGCGTTCCGCGCGTCGTCACGGCGATGGCGCGCGACGCGGAACACGGCGTATCGGCACGGCCGCACAGCCACGAACGCGCGCAGCTGCTGTATGCCACCGAGGGGCTGATGAAGGTGAAGACCGACTTCGGCGTGTGGATACTGCCGCCGCGCCGTGCGCTGTTCATTCCGCCCGGCGTGGTGCATCAATGGACGTCGTTGGGCAAGGTGACAATGCGGACGATTTACGTCGAAGCCAAAACGGCGCAGGCCTTCGGCGATGTTTGCCGCGTGATCGAAGTGAGCCCGCTCTTGCGCGAGCTGATACTGGCGCTGCTGGATGAACCCATCGAATATCCGCTGCCCGGCCGCGGCGAGCATCTGGCGATGCTGATCCTGTCCGAGCTGGCGGCGGCGGAGACGGTGCCGATCGCGATCCCCTGGCCGCGCGACCGCCGCCTGCTGGCCGTGTGCGAAGCCATCATGGCCGATCCGGGCAGCCCGCGCACCATCGAGGACTGGGCCGCCGAAGCCGGCGCCAGCGCGCGCACCTTGATACGCCTGTTCCCGAAAGAGACCGGCCTGCATTACCGCCAGTGGGTGCAGCAGGTGCACCTGGCCGAAGCCTTCGGAAGGCTGGAACGCGGCGACAGCGTCGGCGAGATCTCGGCGGCGCTGGGTTACGCCAGCCCGAGCGCATTCAGCGCGATGTTCCGCCGCATCCTCGGCAAAACGCCGCAGCACTACCTGGGCAGCTGGCGCGCGCCGCTGCAGCGCGCCTAGACCGTCGCCAGCGTAAAGCGGAACACGGCACCGCGCTGCGGCACGCGGACCAACTCGATGCCGCTGCCGTGCAGCTGCAGGATGCGGCTGACGATCAGCAGGCCCAGGCCCCCTTCCCTGCGCTCGCCGCGCAGCGCGAATGGGCGGCGGAACAGCACTTCTTCCATGTCCGCCGGGATGCCCGGCCCGGTGTCGCTGACGGTGATGCTGATGTGGCCCTGCGCGTCCTGCTCCACCTCGATCTCCACCGTACCGCCGGGCGGCGTGTGGCGGATCGCGTTGTCGAACAAGTTGGTCAGCACGCGCTCTATCATGCCCAGGTCCGCACGCACCATCGGCGCGGGATGCGGCAGCACGGCGTTCAGCTGCAGCTGCTTTTCCTCCGCCCGCAATTCGAATTTCTGGAACACGTCCTGTATCAGATCGCTCAACGAGAAGGATTCGATTTCGGGCGCCACCGCGCCATGCTCCAGGCGCGCCAGTTCGAACAGGGCCTGCGCCAGGCGCCCCACCTTGCGGCTCTGCGCCAGCGCGATGCCAAGGTAGTGCTGGCGGCCAGGCGCGTCCAGCGTTTCATCCTTCAGCGACAGTGTCTCCAGATAGCCGTGCAGGGAACCGAGCGGCGTGCGCAGATCGTGCGAGATGTTCGCCACCACTTCGCGGCGTTCGTGGTCCAACTGGCGCACCGTCTGCCATTGCTCGTTGATGCGCGCGGCCATCTCGCCGTAGGCATGCTCCAGAATCGCGATCTCGTCGCGCCCCCCGCCGGCGTTGGGCGGCGGCAGCGCCAGTTGTTCGGCCTTGGTGTCCAGCTGGCGCATGGTGTCGGCCAGCCGGTGCAGCGGCCGCGTGATCAGGCGGAAGGCGACCAGGCCGGCCACCAGGCCAAGCAAGGCCACGATGGCCATCGACCACAGCGTCGTGCGCAGCACCGAACTGGCGGTGGCGCGGGCGGCAAGGCGGTCGTGCTCCTCGCTTTGCAGGATGACGTAGATGTAGCCAACCTTGCGCTCGCCCATGCGCAGCACGGCCGCGCTGAACACCTTGCGTCCCGTTTCGCTGCGCGGGTCGTCGCCCTGTATCGGCAAGGGCTGGTTGTCCAGCAGGCGTTGGATGGGCTCAAGGTTGACGTGGTCGCGCTTCAGGTGGCCGGCCGGCGCGGCGTGGCCGACGATGCGGCCTTCCAGGTCGAGCAGGTAGACCTCGACGTTGGGATTGACCACCATCAGTTGCCCGAACAGGCGGCGCACGGCTTCGGGGCCGAGGCCCTCGCTGGCCGGCGCGCCAGTTTCCGGAGCTGGATCGCTGTCCGCATGCATCAGCTGCGCGTCCAGCGCGATGCTGCGCGCCAGGCCGCGCGACAGGCCCTGCACCACCTCCTTCTCATGCATGATGTTGGCGCGGATCTGCAGCCACGCGGACGCGCCGCAGCAGGCCAGCAGCAGAACCGAAAACACCAGCGACAGGCGCTGGGAAAGAGTCAGGTTCATGCCGCAGGTCCGCCGTGCGCGAAGCGGTAGCCCTTGCCCCATACGGTCAGGATGCGGGCCGGATCGGCGGGATCGGCCTCGATCTTGGCGCGCAGGCGGTTGATGTGGGTGTTGACCGTGTGCTCGTAGCCGTCGTGCTGGTAGCCCCACACCTGGTTGAGCAGGTCCAGCCGCGAGAACACTTTTTCGGGATGCTTGACGAAGAAGTAGAGCAGGTCGAATTCGCGCGGCGTCAGGTCCAGCGGGCGGCCTTCGACCTGCGCCTGCCGGGTCAGTGGATCGAGACGCACGCCGTTCAGTTCCAGCGCGCCGGCTTCGTTGCGCTGGTTGCGGGCCATGGCGTCGGCCCGGCGCAGCAATGCCTTCACGCGTGCCACCAGCTCTAGCACCGAGAACGGCTTGACGAGATAATCGTCCGCGCCCAGCTCCAGGCCGAGGATGCGGTGCACTTCGCTGGAACGCGCGCTGGTGATGATGATGGGCGTGTAGGTCGCCATCGCCCGCGCCTGGCGGCAGATTTCCAGTCCGTCCACGCCGGGCAGCATCAGGTCGAGGATCAGCGCATCCCAGCCGCTGGTGCGCAACTGGGCCAGTCCCTGGTTGCCGTCGGCGCAGTGGGTGACCTGGTAGCCTTCGTCCTGCAAGTGCAGGCGCAGCAGGTCGGCGATGGGCATATCATCCTCTACGATCAGGACGCGTTTTGGTAAATCCATAGTCAGTCGGGCCGGGTAAAAGTCTTGGTGCCGCCATTGTGCGGGATTCCTGCGCTGGAAAGTATCACATTTAATTGAAGTTTACGTGAGGATTTCGCCATCCGCGCCGGGCCAAAATGGCTCCATCGACATTCCACTTCATGGAGTATGTATGACTTCCAGACGCAAATTTCTCCTCACTGGCGGCGCAGCCCTGATGGCGGGCGCCGCAGCTCTAAAATGGCGCGCGGCCAATGCCGGCCCGGCTCCCACCTGGGAAGTGACCCACACCGATGCCGAATGGCGCGCCCTGCTCTCGCCCGCGCAGTACGAGATACTGCGGCGCGGCGGCACGGAGCGGCCGTTCAGCAGCCCGCTCTACAAGGAGCACCGGGCCGGCAAGTTCATTTGCGCCGGTTGCCAGAACCCGTTGTTCTCGTCCGCCGCCAAATTCGACAGCGGCACCGGCTGGCCCAGTTTCTGGAAGCCGCTGGAACGCGGCGTGTTCACCAGCCGTACGACATCGCTGGGCTTCCGTGGCGTCGAGGTGCAGTGCCGCCGCTGCGGCGGTCACCTGGGCGACGTGTTCGACGACGGCCCGGAACCAACCGGCCTCCGGTACTGCATCGACGGCCTGGCGTTGACGTTCACGCCCGGCGCGGCTTAAGGGAGGGCCATAGTCATGCTGCTGATCCTTCTCTCTTACCTCGGCGGGGCGCTGACGATACTCAGCCCCTGCATCCTGCCGGTCCTGCCGTTCGTGTTTGCCCGCACCGGGCAGCCGTTCGTGCGCAGCGGATTGCCGCTGCTGGCCGGGATGGCGCTGACCTTTGCGCTGGTGGCGACGCTGGCTGCCGTCGGTGGCGGCTGGGTGGTGCAGGCCAATCAATATGGCCGCTGGCTGGCCATGGCGCTGATGGCGTTCTTCGCGCTGACCTTGATGCTGCCGCACCTGGCGGACCGCTTGACCAAGCCGTTGGTGGCGCTTGGCGACAGGCTGTCCAACAAGGCGCAGGCGGCCGATGGCGCGGACGGTGGCGCGTGGTCGGGAGCGCGGTCGTCGCTCCTGCTGGGGATCGCGACCGGCTTGCTGTGGGCACCCTGCGCGGGGCCGGTACTTGGCCTGCTGCTGACCGGCGCGGCGCTGAACGGCGCCAGCGCCCAGACGACGCTGCTGCTGTTGGCCTATGCGGCCGGCGCGGCGACTTCGTTGGGACTAGCGCTACTCATCGGCGGAAAAGTCTTCAGTGCGATGAAGCGCTCATTGGGCGCTGGTGAATGGATGCGGCGCGGCTTGGGCGTGGCCATGCTGGGCGGCGTGGCGGCGATCGCCAGCGGGCTGGATACCGGCCTGCTGACTCGGGTGTCGACGGTCGCCACGTCCGGCCTGGAGCAAAAGCTGATCGATACGCTGTCGCCGCGCGAGCAACAGGGCGGCGCGATGATGACCGGTGGCGCGACGCGTGGCGGCGACGCGGCGAACGGCTCGGGCGCAATGATGTCGCGCACCGCGATGAGCGGCAATGGCCCCGCCATGATGGCCATGCACGCCGCCATGCCGGCCGAGGACACGCTCCCAGTGGAAGGCAAGCTGCCGCCGCTGACGGGCGCCGTCGACTGGCTGAACTCCGCGCCGCTGACCGCAGCCCAGCTGGAAGGCAAAGTAGTGCTGGTCGACTTCTGGACCTACTCCTGCATCAACTGCCTGCGCTCCATGCCCTACGTGAAAGCCTGGGCTGAAAAATACCGCGACCAGGGCCTGGTGGTGATCGGCGTACACGCCCCCGAATTCGCCTTCGAGCGCGATATCGGCAATGTGCGCAAGGCGGTCAAGGACCTTGGCATCACCTACCCTGTCGCCGTCGACAACGACTACGCCATCTGGCGCGCCTTCGGCAACCAGTACTGGCCCGCGCACTACCTCATCGACGCCAAGGGCCAGATCCGCCACCACCATTTCGGCGAAGGCGAATACGCCCAGACCGAGCAGGCGATCCAGCAGCTGCTGGAACAAGCTGGCCGCAAGAACGTGGCCACCACCGTGGTCAGCGCGGAAGGCGCGCAAGGCGTGCAGCAGGCGTCCGACATGGGCCAGGTGGCCTCGCCGGAAACCTACCTGGGTTACGAACGGGCGCAGAATTTCGCCTCGCCGGAAGCCCAGGCCGCAGACCAGAGCCGCAGCTACACCGCGCCCTCGCAGCCGGCGCTGAACCAATGGGGCCTGGCCGGGAACTGGCTGTCGCAGCCGGACCAGGTCACGCTGAGCCAGGGCACGGGCCGCATCGTCTACCGCTTCCACGCGCGCGACCTGCACCTGGTGCTCGGCCCGGACAAGAACGGCAAGCCGGTACGCTTCCGCGTGACGATAGACGGCGCCGCGCCGGGCCGCAACCACGGCGCCGACGTCGCCGCCGACGGCAGCGGCACCATCAACGGCCAGCGTTTGTACCAACTGGTGCGACAGTCCGGCAGCATTGGCGACCACACCTTCAGCATCGAATTCCTGGATCCCGGCGTACAAGCCTACGCCTTCACCTTTGGTTGAAACGGAGAGCACAATATGAACAGCTTCTTGAAAAACTACGGCGGTCCCCTGGCGCTGGCCGGCGCCGCCATCTTCGGCGTGGCGCTGTGGCAGCAGCCGGCGGTATCGGCGGAAGTGGCGGTGGTGATCGCGCCGCCGGCCATCGATGAACCGGCACCCACCGGCCACACAGCCACCGCCATCTTTGCGGGCGGCTGCTTCTGGGGCGTGCAGGGCGTGTTCCAGCATGTCAAAGGCGTCAGCAACGCGGTCTCCGGCTATGCCGGCGGCGACGGCCGCAGCGCCAACTACGACGCCGTGAGCGGCGGCGACACCGGCCACGCGGAAAGCGTGAAGATCACCTACGATCCGGCGCAGATCAGCTACGGCAAGCTGCTGCAGATCTTCTTCTCGGTGGCGCACAATCCCACGGAGCTCAATCGCCAGGGACCGGACAGCGGCACGCAATACCGTTCCGCGATCTTCCCGCAGTCACCGGTGCAGCGCAGCGTGGCGGAAAAGTACATCGCGCAGCTCAACGCCTCGCATGTGTTCAAGAAGCCGCTGGCGACCAGGATCGAAATGGACAAGGCCTTCTACCCCGCCGAGGCCTATCACCAGAACTTCCTGACGCTTAACCCCAACCATCCGTACATCGCCTTCAACGACCTGCCCAAGGTCGAAAACCTGAAGCGTATCGCGCCGGATGTATATCGCGCTGACCCGGTGCTCGTGCGGAAAGGCCTGTAGTACAATTACAGGAAAATACGACACGGCCAAGTGCCATGGATAACAGAGACGACCCCACCCCCGATTCACCGCTGCGGCGCCGGCTGCTGGGCGGTTTGCTGACCGCCGCCGCACCGGCGCTGCCGCTGATACTGCCGTCCAGCGCCAGCGCGGCCGACTCGCCCATCCAAGTGGGCGGCCTGCCCGTCACCTGCAACCTCACGCTGCCGGTGGCCTGCATGGCGAAGGCCGCGGCTATCGGCAAGCCGGGCGCGCTGCCGCGCGGCTTCGAATACAGCAAGTACAACGGCTGGCCCGAGGTGAAAGAGTCCCTGATGACGGGCCGCATCCAGGCCGCGTACATGCTGGCGCCGTTGGTGATGGACCTGGCGGACAAGCGCATCCCGGTGAAGATCGTCTCGCTGGGCCACCGCTCGGGCGCCGTGATCATGGTGCGCACCGATTCCACTTACAAGAAATTCGCCGACCTGCGCGGCAAGCGCATCGCCATCCCGAGCCGCTTCGCGGTGGACTTCCTGTTCCTGCGCAAAATGCTGGCGCGCGAGAAGATGACGCCCAAGGATATCGAGATCATCGAGATGGCGCCGCCGGACATGCCGGCAGCGCTGTATGCCAAGGCGGTGGACGGCTACTGCACCGGCGAGCCTTTCGGCGCCGCAGCGCAGCGCGCCGGTTACGCGCGTCCGCTGGCGATGACGCGCGACGAATGGCGCAACTACATCTGCTGCGTGCTGACGGTGCGCGAAGAACTAATCAAGGAAAACCGCCCGCTGGTGCAGGAGCTGGTCAACTACGTGCAGGCCGCCGGCAGCTGGCTCGATTCCGCGGCCGCCAGCCGCGAGAAGGCCATCACCATCGCCGCCGGCCGCAAGTACTTCAACCAGGACCCGAACGTGCTGCGCTTCGTGATGCAGAATCCGTCCGACCGCGTGACCTACGGCGACCTGCGCATGATACGTTCCGAGTTCGACGAATTGATGCAGCTGTCGATCGAAGCCGGCACCATCAAGCGCCCCATCGCCTACGAATCCTACGTGGACGAGAGCTTCGTCAAGGCCATCAAGCCGGTCGCCATCAGCCTATGAGCAAGATAACGACCGCACTGCTGGCGATGACCATCACCTTCGGCGCGCAGGCGGCCGACACCCTCGGCCTGAAAGCCGGCGTATTCGATCCGCCGCGCATGGCGCCCGACTTCACGGTGCGCGGCTCGGACGGCAAGGAGCTCAAACTGAGCCAGTACCGGGGCAAGCTAGTGCTGCTGGAATTCGGCTACACCTCCTGCGTGGACGTATGCCCGGTGTCGTTGGGGATGCTGGCGGAAGCGCGCCGGCAGATGGGCGCGCAGGCCAGCCAGCTGCAGGTGATCTACGTGACCGTCGATCCCGAGCGCGACACGCCCGAGCGCATGCGCAACTACCTGCGCGCCTTCGACCCGACCTTCATCGGCGCCACCGGCACGCCGCAGCAGATGGCGCGCGTGCGCCAGGACTACGGCATCACCGCCACCCGGAAAATGATCGACGGCAGCAAGACCGATTACACCATCGGCCATTCCTCGTACCTGTACTTCGTCGACCGCAAGGGCAGCCTGCGTGCGCTGCTGCCGTTCGGACGCACCGCCGCTGACGTGGTGCACGACGCCACGCTGCTGTTGAAGAATTGAAGACGCGGCGTCTCCACAAATTCCTCGCACCGGGCCTGGCCATGGCAGGAGTAGCGCTGTGCGCTTGGGCCGCGCTGGCGCCCATCGCCCTGCCCTCGCGCGACGAGCTGTTTGAAATCCCCAACGGCACGTGGGCGCGCCGCATGGCCGGCGATAAGGTGGAGATCCTGCCGTCCGAAATCCATCTGACGCAGGGCGCGAACGACGTCCTCCTGCTGCGCAACAAGGACAACGTGCCGCAGATTTTCGGACCTGTGCTGATCATGCCGGGCCAGAGTTTCCGGCTGCCGTTTGAAACCGTCTCCGTCAACGACTTCGCCTGCACCGCGCACGCCAGCGGGCAAATGCGGGTGGTGGTCGACGCCATGCCGGCCGTGGGCTGGCAGCGATTGAAGTGGCGCGCCCTGCGCACCTGGGCGCGTGCGCCGCATCTATTCTCAACCTGATTGGACGCCATGGAAAAACTCAAGAAAATCCTGCCGCCGCTGGCGGTGCTGGCCGCGCTGATCGCCCTGTGGTGGATCGTCGTGGTGCAGACCGAAAGCGTGATCTTCCCGACGCCGCTGCAGGTTGTGACAGGCACGCTGGAACTGGCCGAAGACGGCACGCTGTGGGAGCACATCGGCGCATCGCTGTTCAGGGTCGGCACCGGCTTCGGGCTGGCGGCGCTGGTGGCGATTCCGCTCGGCCTGTGGATGGGGCGCGTGGACGGCGCCTACATCACGCTCAATCCCATCTTCCAGATCCTGCGGCCGATATCGCCGATCGCGTGGATACCGCTGGCCATCCTGTGGTTCGGCGTCGGCAACGTCTCGCCGATCTTCCTGATCTTCATCGCCGCCGTGTTCCCGATGATCGTGCAGACCGCGTCCGGCGTGCACACCATCGAGCGGCGCTACCTGCGGGCGGCCGAGAACTTCGGCGTGTCCAAGACCACCTTGTTCCGGCAGGTGATCATTCCGGCGGTGCTGCCGGAGATTATCGTCGGCATGCGCATCGCGCTGGGCGTCGCGTGGCTGGTGGTGGTGGCGGCCGAGATGATCGCGCTGCGCTCCGGCCTGGGCTACCTGATCATGGACTCGCGCAACGCCGGCAACCGCTATGACCTGGTCATCGCCGGCATGATCATCATCGGCGTCATCGGCCTGATACTGGACGCGGTGATGCGCAAACTCGAAGGCCTCAAATCGGTAAGGTGGCGCTATGGACGCTAAGATCGTCGTCAAGGAAATCAAGAAGAGCTTCAAGGAGCTGCCGGTGGTCGGCGGCGTATCGCTCGACGTGAAGGATGGCGAATTCGTCGCCATCGTCGGGCCATCGGGCTGCGGCAAATCGACGCTGATGAAGATCATCGCCGGCTTCGAGCAGCCCAGCGAAGGCGAGGTGCGGATCGACGGCACGGTGCGGCGCGGGCCGAACCCAAAGGGCATCGCGATCTCGCAGCATGGCTCGGTATTCCCGTGGTTGACGGTGCAGCAGAACCTGATGTTCGGCCTGACCGGCAACGGCCACGGCGACAAATCGGCGCTGGCCGATCACTACGCGGAGATGGTGGGGCTGAAGGGCTTCGAGAACAGCTATCCGCACGAGCTGTCGGGCGGGATGTTGAAGCGGGTGGAGCTGGCGCGGGCGTTTGTCGTCAAGCCGGAGATCCTGTACATGGACGAGCCCTTCTCCGCGCTGGACGCGTTGATGAACCTGAAGATGCGTACCGAACTGCTGCGCATCCTGGCCGAAGAGCGCCACACGGTCATCCTGATCACGCACGATGTGGAAGAAGCGCTGTTCATGGCGGACCGCATCCTGGTGCTATCGCCGAGGCCGACACGGATCCAGGCGACGTTCGAAGTGCCGCATCCCCATCCGCGCAAGCTGTCCCATCCCGAATTCCAGGAAATGAAAGACCAAATCCTGCGCGAACTCGGCGTGACCATCTGACCCGCCACGGCTGCCACATCGCCGCAGGCAAAATAAAGCAATATGACAATTGGTTAGATTTGCATTATTTCGCAGATCTATAATTGGAACGACATTCAATTTCCGGAGCACGTATGGCCAGAGATCCCGTTCCCGCCGTTGCCCCGCCGCCTGAAACGCGTCATCCCACGGTCGACTTTGCCATACGGGGCTCGCCGCAGCAGCTCCGGGAGGAGCAGAGACGCCGCGACAAGGAGGCTCAAGCTTATGTGCAACGGCATTTTGCTGAGACCGGCTACCTACCCAAGGAATACGAAATACGACGGGCGTCGGATCCCGAATTCAACCGGGCGGAACAGGCCGAAGGGCGAGCCGCGCTGCAAGAGGCGCTGACTCGGTTGAAGCTATGGGAGGCGCATTGGCGCGACGTCTATCAGTACAACGTCCTGAGCAGCGAGCAGGCGACAAGCTGGCAGGCGACATGGAACCGTGAAACCATCATCGGCATGCTCGGCGGCACCCTCAACTCCGTCAAGACACTGCCGGAGGAGTATCAGCTAAAGAAGTTGATCAAGGACGGGGCCAAAAAGAATAAGGATGTGTCGGCGCACAGAACCGCTCTGCGTGGCTTGCAGGGCGCGATCGACGCGCACCTCCGGGAAGCGCAGCGGGAGATTGACGCGCTGATCGACAACGTGATCAATCCGCTGGTCATGCCCAGCGAGACAGCGGCTCAGGTCGTCCGCTTCCTGGTGCGCTTCAATGTCATCGATGTCAACCTGATCAAGCGGTTGTCGGAACTGGTGAGCGCAAAAGCGCTGTGGTTCTCGTCGTTGACGCCGCTCGCGCTGCGCCCTGGGCCGGAGGCCAACGAGGAGGGCAAGCTGGCGCCGGATTATGTGGGCCATGAGCTGGTTGGCGATAACTTCCGCGTCGAGGGCATCAAGCGCGCCATTCCCAATGAATTCATCCAGATCCGCGGCCAAAAACCAAGAGCCAAGACCAGGCTGGTATTAGAGCCGCGCACGGCGAACGTCAAAGACCAGCGTGACACCCAGAGCGGCATCAACACCATCGTTAAAGGGGTCAAGGGAAAATATGGCAAATACAAGCGCACACAGGGCAGCAACCGCCTGGTCGTTACGGTGGATATCACCGACCTGCCGTGGGCACTTGAAGAACCTTACTTAGGCACTATCCTGACACTCATCGCGGCCATCCCCACGCCGGACGGACCGGCAGCGTTCGAGGTCTACTTTATCGTCGGCGGCCGTCCGCGCAAAGTCTGGCCGCCGAGTTAAGAGACCGCCAGGGAGACGCTGGGTGGGAATTGCGGGGCGCGACGGTGCAGTGTGGCTTGCTCGTAGCTGTAGGCCATGCGGATCAGCATCGCTTCGCTGTATGCTGCGCCAACGAATGAGAGGCCGACCGGCAGGCCGTGCACATAGCCCGCCGGCACGGTGATGTGCGGGTAGCCGGCCACCGCCGCCGGCGACGAGAAGCTGCCGCCGAAATGGTCGCCGTTGATGAAGTCCGTCAGCCATGCCGGCCCGCCGGTCGGCGCCACCAGCGCGTCGAGCTGGTGCTCGCGCATGACCTGGTCGATGCCTTCGGCGCGCGAGTAGCGCTGGTTGTTGGCCAGCGCGTCGCGGTAGGCCGGCGTGTCGAGGTCGCCCTTGGCCTGCGCCCGTTCCAGGTATTCCTGGCCGAAGTACGGCAGCTCTTGCTGGTGGTGCTTCTGGTTGAAGGCGATGACGTCGGCCATGTTGGCCACCGGCGCGTGCGGCGCGTATTCCTTCAGGTAGGCCGCCAGGTCGGCCTTGAATTCGTACAGCAGCACTTCGGTCTCGCTGTCGCCGTATTTGCTGGTGTTGGGCACTTCGATGTCGACCAGGATCGCGCCCTGCGCCTTCAAGTCCAGCAGCGCTTTCTCGATCACCGCGTCCAGCTCGTCATTGCTGCCGAAGAAGTTGCGCGCCACGCCGATGCGCTTGCCCTGCAAGCCGCCCTTCTCCAGCGCCGCGCGGTAGTCGCCCGCCTTGCCGGCGCCTTCCCGCGTGACAGGATCGCTGGCGTCGACGCCGGTCATCGCGGCCAGCATCAGCGCGGCGTCGGCCACGCTGCGCGCCATCGGGCCGGCGGTGTCCTGCGAGTGCGCGATCGGGATGATGCCGCTGCGGCTGACCAGCCCCAGCGTCGGCTTGATGCCGACCACGCCGCAGATCGAGGCCGGCGAGACGATCGAGCCGTCGGTCTCGGTGCCGACCGCCAGCGTGGCCAGCCCGGCCGCGATCGCCGCGCCCGAGCCGGAACTGGAGCCGCTGCAGTTGCGGTCCAGCGAGTACGGATTCAGGGTCAAGCCGCCGCGCCCGCTCCAGCCGCTGACCGAGTGCGTCGAGCGCATATTGGCCCATTCGCTCAGGTTGGTTTTGCCGATGATGACGGCGCCGGCCGCGCGCAGCCGGGCGGCCACATGCGCGTCGCGCGCGGCGCGCACGCCGTTCAGCGCCAGCGAGCCGGCGGTGGTGCTCATGCGGTCGCCGGTGGCGATGTTGTCTTTGAGGAGGACGGGGATGCCGTGCAGCGGACCACGCACGCGCTTGAGGTTGCGCTCGCGGTCCATCTCCAGCGCGATCTTCAGCGCTTCGGGATTGATTTCAATGATGGCGTTGAGGCGGGGGCCGGACTTGTCGATGGTCTTGATGCGGGCCAGGTATTGCGAGGTCAGCGAGTGAGAGGTCAGCTTGCCGGCCTCCATCATCTGCTGCTGCTCCCACACGCCCGCGTCGAGGATGCCGCCGGGACCGAGCTTGGATGCGGCACCGGCCGGCGCCGCCAGCACCCGGTTGCTGCCAGCCATGGCGCCCGCCGCGACGCCGATACGAACGAATTCCCTGCGATCCATGCCATCCCCGTGAGTAGTTTGAACTGATCACCAATGCGCACTATTTATTGCGTTGCATAAATATATCAGCGTGTTGCCACCTACACCACAAAAATTATTACAAATCAGAAAATAATTACCATTTTCCAATAAAAAAAGCACGCCGGCATGTATTTCACATGCTGGGCGTGCTTTTTAGCAACTAAAATCGATTAGTTACGAACGATACGCTTGTATTCGTTGGTACGGGTGTCGATTTCAATGACGTCGTCCTGGCTCACGAACAGTGGCACTTGCACGGTGTGGCGCTTGGATTCGATGGCGTTTTCGATCTTGGCTTCTTTCAGGACGTTGCCCGAAGTGTTGCCTTTAACGGCTGGTTCCGAGTACACCACTTGACGTGCGATGGTGGTTGGCAGTTCAACCGAAATTGCTTTGCCGTCGTAGAACACGGCTTCGCATTCCATGCCGTCTTTCAGGTAGTTCAGGGCGTCGCCCAGGTTTTCTTCTTCGATTTCGTACTGTTCGTAGTCGGCGTCCATGAAGACGTACAGCGGATCGGCGAAGTACGAGTAGGTCACTGGCTTCTTGTCCAGAACGACCACGTCGAACTTGTCGTCGCCGCGGAAGACGTTTTCCATCGGGGTGTTGGTCAGAAGATTCTTCATCTTCCATTTGTAGGTGAAGCCCGTGCGGCTCGAACCGTTGACGTCGGAGCGCAGAACGATCATAGGCTTGCTGTCAACCATGATGATGTTGCCAACACGAATTTCTTTTGCAGGTTTCATAGAGAGTGTACGTAAAAAGTAGGTTGCGTAAAAATCATCTGTCGCCAGGCGGAACGCCCAAAGCTCACGGTTGATCAGGTAGAGATTAACCCGGCATTATACTTTGTTTTTCCCGCACCGCCTATCTCAGCGTGGCAGCGAAGGCTATCAAATTGGCGGCCAGATCGCCGTTGCCGAGCATTTGCGTTTGCCACACATCCGCGCGCGCGGCCATGGCCGGCATCTCGCGCGCGAAGGCTCGCCACAGCGACGTCCAGTCGCTGCCCTCGCCCGCCGTCGGCGCGCCGTTCCAGCGCAGCGAGAACTCGTCGAGCGCATCGAGCCCGTCGGCGTAGCGCTGCAAAAAGGCGCGCAGTTTTTTGTGGTGCAGGTTCTCGTCCTGCGGGTAGATGTGCCAGACGAATGGCTTGCCCGCCCACTGCGCGCGCACGAAGGAATCCTCGCCGCGCACGAAGTTCAGGTCGCAGGCCCACAGCAACTTGTCGTAGTCCGGCTGCGGCACGAAAGGCAGCACGCGCAGCGTCAGCGCGCCTTGCGTGGCGCTGGCGCCGGCCGGGGCGTCGGCGCCAAGGAAGGCTTGCACCGCCTCGGCAGCCACGCCTTCCGGCACCAGGCAGGTGATCGCCTGGCCGCCCGCGCGCCACACATCCAGCAGCGCCGACACCGGCGCGTGCGGGTAGCAGAACAGCGAGACCTTGGTGGCCGCCATCTCGGCCGGCGTGACGCCGAAGCGCGCCAGGAACCGCGCCATCTCCGCCGGCGAGGATTGAAAGCTGCGGCGCTCCGCATCGAGCTCCGCCTCGCGCAGCAGGCCGCCGGTCTTGTCCGTAAAGCCGGGGAAGAAGAAGTGCTTGGTCAACGGCAGGCGCGGATGCGGCGACGTCAGGCGATGACAGCCTTCGACCCACTCCTCCGCCGTCAAACCCTCCAGGTTGAACCACACCGGACGCGGTTCGCACTGCGCCATCGCCTCGATGTAACCGGGCGGGATATCGACGGCGAAAAATTCGATGACGATGTCGGCCACGTCGGCCGGCGTGAACGCGCCGTCCTGGCTGGCCCAGTGGCGCACGGTGACGCCGTCCAGCTGCTGGCTGGCGGCGCCGGGGTCGACCTCGGGGCAGATGCGGAGGAAGCTGGCCAGGTCGTCGACCCACAGCGTGACGGCCAGGCCGTGCTCGCGCCGCAGCTGGCGCGCCAGGCGCCAGCAGATGCCGATGTCGCCGTAGTTGTCGACTACACGGCAGAACAGGTCGAGGCGGCGGAATGTCGTCATGGCGGATCGAGAAAAAAGAGAGGCTGGATGATACCTGATTAACGCGCAGCGGCCACCAAGAATACCAAAACTTTCATCCGGCTGGCCCGGTCCAATCCCTTCCAGCGCCGGCCCTCAAGCCGCGCTGGCCGACAGCAACCACAACAAGGAGATACCATGAACGAGTACCAACAATACTATGCACAACAACTAGCACCGCAACAGTTCGGCGGCCTGGCGCCGCAAGGCTTCTTTGGCAGTCTGATCGGCGCGCCGCTGGGTGGCTTGATCGGCCGCGGCATCGGCGGCCTGTTCGGCAACTCCCACCTGGGCAGCCAGATCGGCCAGGCGGCCGGCGGCATCGGCGGTTCCTTCCTGCCGCTGGGTGTGGACCCTGTGACCGCAGCCTACGCACAACAAGCACAACAACAGCAACTGCAACAGCTGCAACAAGCACAGCTCGCACCGCAGGGCTGGTTCGGCAACATCATCAAGAGCGTGGCCCAGCCCTTGGGTGGCGCCATCGGCGGCGCGTTCGGTAACGCCGGCCTGGGCAACACCATCGGCGGCATCGCCGGCCAGCTGGGCGGCATGCTGCCGTTCGCGGCCGATCCGGTCACGCAGGCCTATGCGCAGCAGGCGCAGCAACAACAGCAACTGCAACAGCTACAACAACTGCAGCAGCTGCAACAGCTGCAGGCGCAAGGCCTGGCGCCGCAAGGCTGGTTCGGCAACATCATCAAGAGCGTGGCCCAGCCGCTGGGCGGCATGATCGGCGGCGCCTTCGGCCACTCGGGCATCGGCAACACCATCGGCGGCATCGCCGGCCAGCTGGGCGGCATGCTGCCGTTCGCGGCCGACCCGGTGGCGCAGGCCTACGCACAGCAAGCGGCGCAGCAACAACAGCTGCAACAGCTGCAAGGCCTGGCGCCGCAAGGCTGGTTCGGCAACATCATCAAGAGCGTGGCCCAGCCGCTGGGTGGCGCCATCGGCGGCGCGTTCGGTAATTCCGGACTGGGCAACACCATCGGCGGCATCGCGGGCCAGCTGGGCGGCATGCTGCCGTTCGGCGCCGATCCGCTGACGCAGGCCTATGCGCAGCAGCAGGCGCAACTGGCCCAGCTGACGCAACAGGCGCAGCTGGCCAACGCCGCCAACTCGCTGTATGGCGGCCAGACCCTGCATTGATCCACCGCTGCGGCGCTGACCGCGCCGCAGCCCTGCCCTCCGTCGGCGGCGGCCACGGAGGGCGCTGCTCTTTTAAGGAGATCCCCATGACAGAAGCCCAAGCCGCGTCGGCCAACAAGGCCAGGTATCTGATCCATGCCGCCGACAGCGCGCCGCTGGCCGATTTCCTGGCGCTAGCCGACGTCGATCCCGAGATCGACGTGGTCGACGTCATCGGTCCGCGCGACCAGCCGCACACGGCGGTCGTTGAAATCAGTCCCGACAAAGCACGCCTGCTGGAGCTGCATTTCCGCAGCACCGGCAAGCCCTCCCAACAATTGACGATAGAACCGGACCAGCCGCTGTCGCTGTTCGACAGCACGCCGTCCGATCCGATGATGTGAAAGGAAAGTCCATGCCCAGACCAACTAACGACGGCGCCTCGTCGTCGCCGGACCCGACCCTCTCCGGCGGCGACAGCGGTCCCGCCTCCACTGAAAACGCGGGCCGCTCCACGCGCGGCGCGTCCGGCTCCTCCAGCTCCACCGGCGGCGAAACGCGCGCGGCGGCCGACACCGCCGATCCCGGCCGGCGCCCGGCCGATGGCCGCGGCCGCAACGTGGCCGCGCGCAAGAAGCAGTACGTGATCGCGCCGCGCCAGCCCGACGGCCTGCAAGCCATGAGCTTCCAGCCGCTGCAGTTCTCCGCGCTGGAGCAGGCGCTGCGCAGCAGCAACGATATCGAGGTGGTCGACACGGTCGGCCCGAAATCCGTGCTCGGCGCGCTGGCCGACGGCATGGGCGGTTCCCAGGGCGTGCTGGTGGCGCGCATGACGGAACAAAAGGCCGCCGTGCTGCACCAGCAGGGCCAGGGCCGGCTGCTGGTCGAGCACGACCAGCACCTGAACCTGATGGACCCGGCGCTGCGCCAGCCGGCCATGGTGACCGGCGTGATGCCGGCCGGCGGCGGCCCGGTGCTCAACGCCGTCATCAGCGTGACCGGCAAGGATGGCGCGCCGCAGGCCGAGGCCGAGGTGTCGCTGTTCGGCAGCATGCTGCCGGCCAGCGGCGTGACCGACGCCAACGGCCAGGTCACGCTGTCGCTGTATGGCGAAACGCCGGAGTCGGTGCGCGGCCTGTACGTCAAGCCCAAGGCCGACTACTGGAGCTTCTACCAGCGCGATCCCGACATCAGCACCGACGAGCCCAACGTGGTGGTGCTGCGCGCGCTGTCGGACTGGCCGTCGCTGGCCGGCTTCCCGCGCCAGCGCGCCTACGGCTGGGGCCAGAAGGCGATGCGGCTCGACCAGCTGCCCGGCAACTACCGCGGCCAGGGCATCAAGATCGCCATCATCGATTCCGGCGCGGCCACCACGCACGCCAACCTCACCGGCATCAAGGCCGGCTTCGACGTGCTCAACAAGAAGACCAACCCCGAGGGCTGGGACCAGGACACGCTGGGCCACGGCTCGCACTGCGCCGGCGTGATCGCGGCGGCCGACATCGCCTCGGGCATCCGCGGCTTCGCGCCGGACGCCGAGGTCCACGCCTGCAAGCTGTTCCCCGGCGGCCAGATCAGCCAGCTGATCGACGCGCTGGAGTACTGCATCGACAAGCAGATCGACGTGGTCAACCTGAGCCTGGGCGGGGCCGAGGTGTCGGAGGCGCTGGAGCAGCAGATCGTGCGCGCCAAGCGGGCCGGCATCGCCTGCATCGTCGCGGCCGGCAATTCAAGCGGCGCGGTGCAGTATCCGGCCTCGTCGCCCAACGTGCTGGCGGTGGCCGCCGTGGGCAAGCTCGACGAGTTCCCGGCCGACAGCTACCACGCGCAGACGCTGGACCAGAACGTCGACGCCTACGGCTACTTCACGGCCAAGTTCAGCTGCTTCGGGCCGCAGGTGGCGGTGTGCGCGCCAGGCGTGGCGATCACCTCCTGCGTGCCGCCGAATAATTTCGCGGCCTGGGACGGCACCTCGATGGCGACCCCGCACGTGACCGGGCTGGCCGCGCTGACGCTGGCGCACCATCCGGACTTCCAGACGCCGCAGTACAAGGCGCGCGGCGCCGAGCGGGTCGAGCGGCTGTTCCAGCTCATCCGCGCCAGCGCGCACCGCGTCAGCCTGGGCGACCAGAGCCGCACTGGTTTCGGCATGCCGGATGTGCTGGTGGCGGTGGGCTTGCAGAACGCCGCCAGCCAGCAGCCGGCGCAGGCCGTGGCGCCGCAGCAGGCCGGCGTGATGGCGATGCCTGCGCCGCAGCTGGGCGCCAATCTGGGCGGCGCGATCGGCGGCAACATGGGCGGCTTGATGGGCGGCGGCGCGGTCTACGATCCGCTGGGCCTGGACGTGGCGCGCGCGGCGCAGATGGCGGCCTACGGCACGCAATGGCCGCAGCTGCACGTGGGCCGCTTCCCGCTGCCGCAGCCGTACAACCCCATCATGTGGTAGGCCCGGAAATGCAAAAAGCCGCGCGAGGCGGCTTTTTGCATGCTTGCTTCAACTGGCGTCCCCAGGGGGATTCGAACCCCCGTACTCACCGTGAAAGGGTGATGTCCTAGGCCTCTAGACGATGGGGACAGAAATCTGTCCGAGCGCGTATCAACTGCGCTGACCTTGCTGGAAAAATCCTGGCGTCCCCAGGGGGATTCGAACCCCCGTACTCACCGTGAAAGGGTGATGTCCTAGGCCTCTAGACGATGGGGACTTTTCCAAGGCGCGAATCATAGCAGTCAAATTCGCGCTTGGCAATAGCAAACCCTTGTTTTTACAGGAAAAACCGGAAACATAGTCGGGCTTGCAACACGCTTGCAAAGGCCGCAAAAACAAAAAAGCCGCTCAAGGCGGCTTTGCTGTGCTGGCGTCCCCAGGGGGATTCGAACCCCCGTACTCACCGTGAAAGGGTGATGTCCTAGGCCTCTAGACGATGGGGACATGTCGGTGCTTCCTGCGCTAATGGTGGAGGTAAGCGGGATCGAACCGCTGACCTCTTGCATGCCATGCAAGCGCTCTCCCAGCTGAGCTATACCCCCCGGGCGCAGAAAGTCTTCTGTCGTACTACGTTCACTACTCATCAGCCTGGCAAAGCTGGCGTCCCCAGGGGGATTCGAACCCCCGTACTCACCGTGAAAGGGTGATGTCCTAGGCCTCTAGACGATGGGGACCTTGGAACTACGGCACTACGATCGTTATCACTTCCGCGCAGTGGTGGAGGTAAGCGGGATCGAACCGCTGACCTCTTGCATGCCATGCAAGCGCTCTCCCAGCTGAGCTATACCCCCCGGGCGCAGAAATAATAAAAGCCGCTTGCGCGACTTTTGTTCTCACTACTTGTATCTATCCAGCGTAACGCCAAACATCAAACAATCAGTACAAACAACGTCAACTACAACATCTACAACTTGGCGTCCCCAGGGGGATTCGAACCCCCGTACTCACCGTGAAAGGGTGATGTCCTAGGCCTCTAGACGATGGGGACTGCGAACAACCAATTCTGCAACGTGGTGGAGGTAAGCGGGATCGAACCGCTGACCTCTTGCATGCCATGCAAGCGCTCTCCCAGCTGAGCTATACCCCCGTTTGCTGCAGAAACAAGAGTATAGCAAAGAAGCTGCACTATGCAAATACCCTTTTGCAACTTTGCTCAGGATTCAATTCAGAATCACAGAAATTTCGCCAGGCGCGCAACAATGGCCTCGCGGCCGAAGATCTGCAACACCGCATCGATGGCCGGCGTTTGCAACTGGCCGGTGACGATCAGGCGCAGCGGCATGGCCATCTGCGGCATCTTCAGGCCGTTGGCGGCCAATACTTCCTTGATCATCGCGGCCAGCGCTTCCTTGGTCCACTCCACCGTGGCGCAACGCTCGGCAAACTGCGCCAGCGCCGGCTTGACGGCGTCGGTCAGGTGCTGGGTCATCAGCGCGGCGTCCGGCTGCGGCGCGCGGTAGAACAGCATGGCCGCGTCGGCCAGTTCGTTGACGGTGTTGACGCGCTCCTTCATCAGCGCCAGCACGGCCGGCAACGCAGGCGCGCCGTCGAACACGGCGCCAGCGGCCAGCATGCGCGGCTGCGCCAGCGCGGCCAGGCGTTCGTTGTCGGCCTGCTTGATGTAGTGGTTGTTGAGCCAGTTCAGCTTTTCAATGTTGAACTGCGCGGCCGAGTTGGACAGGTGGGTGCCGTCGAACCACGCGCACACCTGCTCCATCGAGAACACCTCGTCGTCGCCGTGGCTCCAGCCCAGGCGCGCCAGGTAGTTCAGGATCGCTTCCGGCAGATAGCCCTGCGCCGGATAGTCCATGACATTGACCGCGTCCTTACGCTTGGACATTTTCTGGCCATCGGCGCCCAGGATCATCGGCAGGTGGCCGTACAGCGGCAGCGGCGCACCGATCGCGCGCAGGATATTGATCTGGCGTGGCGTGTTGTTGACGTGGTCGTCGCCGCGCAGCACGTGGCTGATCTGCATGTCCCAGTCGTCGACCGCCACGCAGAAGTTATAGGTCGGCGTGCCGTCCGGGCGCGCGATGACCAGGTCGTCCAGTTCCTTGTTGCCGATGGTGATAGTGCCCTTGACGAAATCGTCCCAGGTCACCTCGCCGTCCAGCGGGTTCTTGAAACGCACGACCGGCTTGCGGCCTTCAGGAATGGCTGGCAGCGTCTTGCCCGGCTCCGGACGCCAGGTGCCGTCGTAGCGCGGCTTCTCGCCCGCTTCGCGCATGCGCTCGCGCATCGCCTCGACTTCTTCCGGCGACGAGTAGCAATGGTAGGCGGTGCCCGCCTCCAGCATCTGCGCCACCACTTCGCGGTAGCGGTCCATGCGCTGCATCTGGTAGAACGGGCCTTCGTCGTGGCTCAGGCCCAGCCACTCCATGCCTTCGATGATGGCTTGCACCGCCTCCGGGGTCGAACGCTCCAGGTCGGTGTCTTCGATGCGCAGCACGAAGGTGCCGCCGAAGTGACGGGCGTAGGCCCAGGAGTACAGCGCCGTGCGGGCGCCGCCCAGGTGGAGGTAGCCGGTCGGGCTGGGAGCGAAACGGGTGCGGACTGGCTTGGCTGGTGCAGTAGTCATCGAAGTAGGAATGCTTATGTGTAAAAGCCGCTATTTTACCCGCTCCGCGTCCACCTAGGCCACCGAAGCGAAACCGGCGCGGTAAGCCTCCTCTGCATCGGCGCGCGTGTTGATCTCGAAGAGCAGGCCGCCCGGCGCCTCGCAGAAGAAGCGCGAGCCGCGCGCGTGGTAGAAGACTTCGGTCTTCATGACGACGCCCTCCTCCTTGAAGCGGCTGTACAGGACGCGCACATCATCGATGCCCGGCAGCTCAAAGCCCAGATGGAAGTTGTGCGGCCAGTTGACGTCGCGATCTCTGGCGTCTTCGATGACGATGTCGAAGCCCGCACGTTTCAGCACGGCGGTGTCGCCGAAGCGCTCGGCGGTGCAGCCCAGTTGGCGGACAAAAAAGTCCACGGTGGCGGTGACGTCTTTCGATGGGAAGCTGAGGTGATTGAATTTCATGGTGTTTCTCCTGTTGTGAAGACAACAGAATACGGCCCGAAAACAGCGCCATCAACTCGCTTTCCGGCGCCGGCGCGCGGCGCAAAAAACGCTTTGCAAACAACTGCTTGCGGCTGTTTTCAAGCGCGCGCGGCGGGCTTGCTCACATTTGGCGCGGCGGCACGGCCAGATAGCCGAACACGGCGGCGCCGATGCGATAGGCCAGGTCATCCACATCGCGCTCGCCACGCTCGCCGGCGGCATCGGTCATGCCGCGTATCATCGCCGCCAGATCGTCGGCGACCAGGCGCCTGCGCGGTTCGTCGTCGCACAGGTGGGTGGGCGCGCCGGGCTTGGCCAGCATGGCCGACAGCACCTGGCGGAAGTTCGATCCATCGCCAAGCGCGGCGCGGAATTCGGGTCGCGCCTCCTCCTGATCCAGCAGGCGGGCCAGGTTGGGACGGGTCAGTTGCTGGCGCGCGGACAGGTCGACCAGGCTGGCGAGCGCCTCGCGGCAAGTCGGCAGCGCCTGCGCGGCGACCAGCGCCTCATGGAACTTGCGCTTCTCGCGCAGCACCAGGGCCAGGGTCAAGGCATCCTTGCTGGGAAAATATTGATACAACGAGCCGACACTGGCGCCGGCGCGGCGTGCGACCGCGTTGGTGTTGAAGCCCTCCAGGCCATCGGCCTCCAACACCAAAGCGGCGGCCTCCAGCAGCGCGTCGACGGTGTGGACGGCGCGGCGCTGGCGCGGGGCTTTACGGATTTGCAGAGCGGACAAGGCAGGTTCTCAAGCAAAGATGCGTGCGGCCGTGGACCGCACGCAAGCACACCACGTCTTACTTGACGGTGATCTTGATGTCCTTGGCCATGCCAGGACCGTAGGACTGGTGCAGGCCGTTAGCGAACTGCATCGACAAGGTGTAGGTACCCGGCGGCAGCTTGACTTCGGTCTCGGTCTGGCCCTTGCCGAAGTGGATGTGATGCTCGTCGGCCGGCACCACCTCGCCCGCCTTGACCGGCGCGGCATTGATCAGCAAGTGATGGTGGCCGGTGTTGGCCGTCATATCGCCGGCCGGCTTGACTTCCATGCCGCTGACGGCGAACTTGACCTTGAACGGGCTGGTGACGGTGGCGCCATCGGCCGGCTCAACGAACGATACCGATTGCTGGGCGTACGCACTGGCGCCCAGGGTCAGGAAGGCTGCTGCGGCAATTATTTTTTTCATCATAGGGAATCTCCGGGTTAGTCGTTTTTAATCACAATGCTAGGGAACTTACTGGTCATATCCTTGGCCTTCTCCGAGACCTGCACTGCAATCTTGCGCGCGATATCCTTGTAGATGGCGGCCACCTTGCCGTCCGGCTCGGCCACCACGGTCGGCTTGCCGGAGTCGGCCTGCTCGCGGATGGACAAGGTCAGCGGCAGCGCGCCGAGGAACTCGACATTGAAATCCTTGCACATCTTGGCCCCGCCGCCGGCGCCGAAGATTTCCTCCGCGTGGCCGCAGTTGGAGCAGATGTGGGTGCTCATGTTCTCGACGATGCCCAGGATCGGAATGCCGACCTTCTCGAACATCTTCAAGCCCTTGCGCGCGTCCAGCAGCGCGATGTCCTGCGGCGTGGTGACGATCACGGCGCCGGTGACCGGCACTTTCTGCGACAAGGTCAATTGTATGTCGCCGGTACCGGGCGGCATGTCGACCACCAGGTAATCCAGGTCGCGCCAGTTGGTCTGCTCCAGCAGCTGCTGCAGCGCCTGCGTGACCATCGGGCCGCGCCACACCATCGGCTCGTCCGGATCGATCAGGAAGCCGATCGACGACACTTGCACGCCGTAATTCTCCAGCGGCTCCATGGTCTTGCCGTCCTTGGTCTCCGGCCGGCCGGACACGCCCAGCATCATCGGCTGCGACGGGCCATAGATATCGGCGTCCAGCAGTCCGACCGAGGCGCCCTCGGCGGCCAGCGCCAGCGCCAGGTTGACGGCGGTGGTCGATTTGCCAACGCCGCCCTTGCCGGAGGCCACGGCAATGATGTTCTTCACGTTGGGCATGAGCTTCAGGCCACGCTGCACGGTATGCGAGATAATCTTGCTCGACACGCCCACGCTGACGTTGCCAACGCCCGGCAGCGCGCGCAGGCCGGCGATGACGGCGGCGCGGATGCCATCAAACTGGCTGCGCGCCGGATAGCCCAGCTCGATATCAAGGGAGACATCGCCGCCCTCGACCTTCAAATTCTTCACGGCCTTGCCGGT
This sequence comes from Duganella vulcania, assembly GCF_009857655.1. Lineage (NCBI taxonomy): Bacteria > Pseudomonadati > Pseudomonadota > Betaproteobacteria > Burkholderiales > Oxalobacteraceae > Duganella > Duganella vulcania. Next base: position 18,214 of record NZ_WWCX01000029.1, on the reverse strand, counting down.
CACATAGTCTTTCGTTGTATTTGTGTCAACGATCTTGGACAGCGCGGCTTTGACGTCTTCTACTGTGATGCTCATGTAACTCTCTCCGTAAAATGTGCCCTCATTCTAGCGCATCGCGCCGGAAAACCCCTCGAACGTGCGCAGTTGCGGCTTCCACTGTTAAAATGTTCTTTTTCCACCCACAAAGTGCATCAACCATGACCCGCAAGCTGTTCGTCACCACTGCCCTGCCCTACGCAAACGCCGCTTTCCATATTGGCCACATGATGGAGTACATCCAGGCCGACATCTGGGTCCGGTTCCAGCGAATGCAGCGCGACGGCGACGCCCAACGAGTCGTGCACTTCGTCGGCGCCGACGACACCCACGGCACGCCGATCATGATCGCGGCCGAAAAGGAAGGCATCACGCCGCAGGAATTCGTCGCCAAGATCGCCGCCGGCCGCGCCCAGTACCTGGACGGTTTCCACATCGCCTTCGACAACTGGTATTCCACCGACTCGCCGGAAAACGTCGAACTGTCGCAGGGCATCTACCGCAAGCTGCGCGATAACGGCCTGATCCAGACCAAGATCGTGCCGCGCTTCTACGACCCGGTCAAAGGCATGTTCCTGGCCGACCGCAACATCAAGGGCGAATGCCCGACCTGCCACGCCAAGGACCAATACGGCGACAACTGCGAAGTCTGCGGCGCGGCCTACCAGCCAACCGAGCTGATCAATCCGTTCTCGGTGTTCACCAACGCCACGCCGGTGCTGAAGGATTCGGAACAGTACTTCTTCAAGCTGTCCGACCCACGCTGCTACCAGTTCCTCAAGGACTGGCTGAACACGCCCGGCCGCTTGCAGCCGGAGATGGTCAACAAGGTCAGCGAATGGCTGGGCGAAGCCGGCGAAAAGCTGGCCGACTGGGACATCTCGCGCGACGCGCCCTACTTCGGCATCCCGATTCCTGACGCGCCAGGCAAGTTCTTCTACGTGTGGCTGGACGCGCCGGTCGGCTACCTGGCCAGCCTGAAGAACTACTGCGAGAAGAAAGGCATCGACTACGAGGCGCTGCTGAAGGATCCGGGCACCGAGCAGATCCACTTCATCGGCAAGGACATCGTCTCCTTCCACCTGCTGTTCTGGCCGGCCATGCTGAACTTCGCCGACCATCCGGTGATCGACAAGCTCAAGGTCAACGTGCACGGCCACCTGACCGTCAACAATGAAAAAATGTCCAAGTCGCGCGGCACCGGCATCTCGCCGCTGCGCTACCTGAACCTGGGCATGAACCCGGAATGGCTGCGCTACTACATCGCCTTCAAGCTCAACTCCAAGGTGGAAGACCTGGACTTCACCGGCGACGATTTCGTGGCCCGCGTCAACAGCGATTTGATCGGCAAATACGTCAACATCGCCTCGCGCTGCGCCGGCTTCATCGCCAAGAAATTCGACGGCAAGCTGGCCTCGTCGCTGTCCGAAGGCGCGCAGGGCTGGATCAAGCGCGCGCTGGTCACCGCTGACGGCGTCGAGCGCCAGGCCAGCATCGCCGCCAATTTCGAGGCACGCGAGTTCGGCAAGGCGCTGCGCGAGATCATGGAAATCGCCGACATCACCAACCAGTACGTCGACGAGAACAAGCCGTGGATCCTGGCCAAGGACGACGCCAAGCTGGCCGAGCTGCACGACGTTTGCACCACCGCGCTGATCCTGTTCCGCCAGCTGACCATCTTGCTGTCGCCGGTGCTGCCGGGCGTGGCCGCCAACGTGGCCAAGTTCCTCAACGACGATCAATTGGTATGGGCCGACACCGACGTCGCCAGCGGCGTGGTATCCAGCGCCATGCTGGGCCGCACCATCGGCACCTACGCGCACCTGATGACGCGCGTCGACGCCAAGATGATCGAAGACCTGTTCGACGCGCCGGCCCAGCAAGCCGCGGCGGCCGCCGCTCCGGCAGCCGCCGCCAAGCCAGCCAAGCAAGCAGCCGCCGCGCCAGCCGCGCCGGCGCTGCCGATGCCGGAAGGCGTGGAAGAACTGGCGCCGCAGATCAGCATCGACGACTTCGTCAAGATCGACCTGCGCGTGGCCAAGATCGTCAATTGCGAACACGTGGACGGCTCGGACAAGCTGCTGCGCCTGACCCTGGACGTGGGCGAAGGCCGCCTGCGCAACGTCTTCTCCGGCATCAAGTCGATGTACCAGCCGGAAGAGCTGGTCGGCAAGCTGACCGTGATGGTCGCCAACCTCGCGCCGCGCAAGATGAAGTTCGGCGTGTCCGAAGGCATGGTGCTGGCCGGTTCTGCCAAGGACGAGAAAGCCAATCCAGGCATCTACATCCTCAACCCGTGGCCGGGCGCAGAGCCAGGCATGCGCATCCGCTAAGGACGTGGGCATGAACATCGTGGTTCGGGAAGCAAGGAATGACGATGCCCAGCTGATTGCCGAGCTCACGCGCGCCGCGTGGGCCGGCAAGGTCAGCGTCACCTCCAGTGGCCACCGCGAAACCGCCGTCCACGTCGCAGACCACCTGCGCGACGGCGGCGGTTTTATCTTGCTGGTCGATGAAAAGCCGGTAGGTTCGGTGCGCTGGCTGCCGCTGGACGCCGAGCCGGACGTATGGGAAGTGTGCCGCATGGGCGTGCTGCCCGAGTATCGGGGCAGCAACCTGTCGCAGCATTTGCTGGAGGCCGTGATCCACCACGGCCTGGCCAGCGGTGTCGAAGAAGTGCGGCTGGCCGTGCGCAGCGACCAGCCCAAGCTGATCGACTTCTACAGCGCCTTCGAATTCGAACTGGCCGAAGAACTCGAATACACGCACGCCAACCCGATGGAGCCGCCGCCGCTGGTGATGCGGCGCTCCCTCAAGTTTTAGTTGTAAAGACTAGTTGTAAATTCCGCAGCCGAGGATCACGTCGTCCACCCGCTCGACGTAGGTGCGCTTGCCGTCGATCTGGCCGGTGGCGGGATTGGGCCACTTGTAGTCGACCCAGCCCTTGCCTTCCTTACCCATCCCCACCGCCAGAATGTCCTTGATCAGGAATTTGCCGTCGGCATCCTTCATCTCCTTGACGTTTTTGCCCACCAGCTTGACGTTGGCGCCGTTGGCCAGCTCCACGCCGTCGCCATTGGCGCCGAAGGCGAAGATGTACAGGTCCTTCTGAATGAACTGCCCCTTGGGATTATTGAACTCGGCCAGTGCTTTCTCCTTGCCGTTCTTTTTCATGAATTCGGCGGCCTTCTTGACCATCGCCACCGCTTCATCGGCCGTGCCCTTCTCCGCCGCGCCGGCGCCCGCGTTGATCAACAGCGCCATGCAACCCACCATCAGGTACTTCAACAGGTTCTTCATTTTCCCAACTCCTTGGATTAACAACACGAACGTCGATTATTCGATGCCAGCCAGGCCAGCACCGGGCCCACCACATCCGCCGCGCGGGCGATGACCGCCTCGGTAACGCACCACGGATACGGCAGCGAGGCCACCCATTTCATCATTGCCACTGACCTTGTCCGTCATCGCCACCATCCACTCGCCGCTGAAGGCGAAGGCCCCAGGCAAAAAGTATAGGCGTTCTCGTAGCTTTGGCCGAAACGGCGTACCAAAATCTCGGCAATGGCGTCGCGTCCCTGCGACAGTGGCGGGTGGGCGCATGATAGCCGGCCTAGAAGACGTGGCGGATACCGAGGTTCAGGCCACGATTACCGGTGCCGCCCTCGATCGCGCTGCCGACCGTGTAGCCCGCGCCGTTCTTGTTGCGGATGTAGGCGTACACGCCGTACAAGTCCGTGCGCTTGGACAGGTAGTAGCGATACCCCGCCGCCAGCTGCTCCGCGTCCTGATTGAAGCTGGTCTTGTCGTTCTTGCGGATGTAGGAACCGATCCACGTGCCCATCCCCTGCGGCACGGTCACGCCCAGCAGCACCACGCTGCTGTCGATCGACGGCGTCGGCGCCACCGCGTAGCCGAACGGATTGTTCAGGTTACGCGGCAAGGCGCTGTTCATGCCCTTGTCCACGCCGTACGCGAAGTGCGCCTTCGCCACGCCGAAGTCGTACAACGCCGTCAGCACGGTGTTCTTTGCGCTGCTGTTGTTCTTCACGGTGGCCGTATCGTTGTTGCGGTTGTGATGCGCCAGGCGCACCACCAGCGGGCCGTTCGCGTAACCGACCGCGCCGCCGAACTGGCGCTGCGCCGTGCTGTCGCCCGCGACTTCGCCCACGCCGTAGACCACTTCCGCGTTGAAGCCGTTCACCACCGGCGACGCGTACTTGACCGCGTTGTCCATGCGGCTGGCGCTATTGCCGGTGGACGCCATCAGGTTCTTGGTGTCGCCCGCCGTGCCGGAGCCGAACGGATCGACCGCCGCCACCGCCAGGTATTGCGGCGTGTACTGGCGGCCCAGCGTCAGCGTGCCGGCCGACTTGCTCTGCAGGCCGACGTAGGCCTGGCGTCCGAACAGCAAGCCACCCTGCCCCATCGCGCCGGTATCGGCCTGGAAGCCATTCTCCAGCAGGAAGATGGCGGACAGGCCGTCGCCCAGGTCCTCGGTGCCCTTGAAGCCCAGCCGCGATCCGGACTCCACGCCGCTGGTCAGCTTGGTGCTGGAAGCCGCCGCGCCAACGCCGCCGCTCTCGCGCACCACCGCCATGTCGACGATGCCGTACACCGTCACGTTGGATTGAGCGGCCGCCGTTACAGCCAAGGTGCCCAGCGCCAGCGCAAATATAGTTTTTTTCATTATGTCCCCATTGTTCAGGCTCTGGAATGAGAGACGGGATAACGAGCCCTGGCCATCCCGCCCTTTAAATTATTTTATGCCGAAGCCGCCGCCGCCCGGCGTCTCAATTGCGAAAACGTCGCCTGCACGCATCACTGCCGTATGCGTGGCGCCGAATTCCTCGACCGATCCGTCGCCACGCTCGACCCAGTTGCGGCCCAGCGCTCCAGGCTCCGCGCCCTCCAGACCGAACGGCGCGATGCGGCGGTGGCCGGCCAGGATGTTGGCCGTCATCGCCTCCAGGAAGCGGATGCGGCGCAAGGCGCCATCGCCGCCGCGCTGCGCGCCCTCGCCGCCGCTGCCGCGCCGGATCGCGTGCGTTTCCACCAGCACCGGGAAGCGCCATTCCAGCACCTCCGGATCGGTCATGCGCGAGTTGGTCATGTGGGTCTGCACCGCCGCCGTGCCATCGAAGCCCGGCCCCGCGCCGGAACCGCCGGCGATGGTCTCGTAATACTGGTGCTCTTCGTTCCCGAAAGTGAAGTTGTTCATCGTGCCCTGCGAGGCCGACATCACACCCAGCGCGCCATACAGCGCATCGGTGACGTACTGCGACACTTCCACATTACCCGCCACCACCGCAGCCGGATAGCGCGGGTTGAGCATCGAGCCTTCCGGGATGATGAGGTTGAGCGGTTTCAGCACGCCCTCGTTCATCGGGATGTCGCTGTCGATCAGCGTGCGGAACACGTACAGCACGGCCGCCTTGCAGACCGACAGCGGCGCGTTGAAGTTGGTCGGACGCTGCTCGCTGGTGCCGGTGAAGTCCACCGTGGCGCTGCGGCTGGCGTGGTCGATGGTCAGCTTCACCTTCAGCACCGCGCCGTCGTCCATCTCGTAGGCGAAGCTGGCGTCGCGCAGGCCTCCGATGGCCTTGCGCACCGCCGCCTCGGCGTTGTCCTGGACGTGCTGCATGTAGGCCAGCACCACGTCCTCGCCGTAGCAGGACACGGCCTTCAGCAGCTCGTTGGCGCCGGTCTCGCAGGCGCCCAGCTGGGCGATCAGGTCGGCGATGTTCTGGTCGATATTGCGGCTCGGCCAAGGACCGGCGCCAAACAGCCCGCGCACCAGCGGCTCCAGGAACACGCCCTTGTCGACGATCTTGATGTTATCGAGCAGGACGCCCTCTTCCAGGATGCTGGTGCTGTTCGGTGGCATTGAGCCGGGCGTGATGCCGCCGACGTCGCCGTGGTGGCCGCGCGCGGCGACGTAGAACAGCGGCTTGTCGCTGTCGCCATACACCGGGCAGACGATGGTGATGTCCGGCAGGTGGGTGCCGCCGTTGTAAGGCACGTTGAGCACATAGGCGTCGCCCGGCGCCATCGTGGCCGCGTGCTGGCGGATCACGCACAACACGCTGTCGCTCATCGAACCCAGATGCACGGGAATGTGCGGCGCGTTGGCGATCAGGTTGCCGTGGCGGTCGAAGATGGCGCAGGAGAAGTCCAGCCGCTCCTTCATGTTGACCGAGTAGGCGGTGTTCTCCAGCGTGGTGCCCATCTGCTTGGCGATCGCCATGAACAGGTTGTTGAAGATCTCCAGGTGGATCGGATGCACGGCGGTGGTCATCTTGTGCGCGCTGCCGGCGGCTGCGGTGCGCTCCAGCATCAGCGTATGGTCGGGCAGCACGTGCGCGGTCCAGCCGGCGTCCACCACGGTGGTGGCGATCTCCTCGCGGATCAGCGCGGGGCCGGCCACGCGGCTGCCCACCGGCAGCTCGGCGCGCACATGCAGCGCGATCGGCACGGTCTGGCCATCGACGTAGCTGTAGACGCGGCCCGCCGCATCCCCGCCACCGCCGGCCGGCACTTCGATGACGAAGTCCGCGCCATCGCCCGTGCCGATCGCTTCGGCGGACACCGATTCGATCACCAGCGGCTGGCCTTCCATCACGAAGCCGAAGCGACCGCGATACAGCTCAGCAAAGGCCTCGCTCATTTCGGCCATGCTGGCCAGCGGGATGACGAAGGCGGAATCGCTGTCCTCATACTTCAGCCGCGCGCACAGCTCAACGCGGATGTCCTCCTGCGCGACCTGCTGCTCCAGCAGCTCGGTGGCGGCGTCGCGCGCCAGGGCCACCAGTTGCGGCCCCAGTTCGGCCAGCGTGGCTTCGCTGAGCGGCTGCTCGACCGCGCCTTCGCGCATGGCGCGGATGTCGGCCAGGCCCATGCCGAACGCGGACAGCACGCCGGCAAATGGATGAATCACGATCTTGGTCATGCCCAGTACATCGGCCACGCGGCAGGCATGCTGCCCGCCGGCGCCGCCGAAGCAGCACATGGCGTAGCGGCTGACGTCATAGCCGCGTTCCACCGAAATCGACTTGATCGCCTGCGCCATGTTATCGACCGCCACCGCGAGGAAGCCGTCTGCCACGGCGGACGGCGACAGCCGGGTGCCGGTTTCGCGGGCGATCTGCTCGGCCAGTTCGCCGAAGGCGCGCACCACCACGTCGCGGTCCAGCGGCTGGTCGCCATTGGGGCCGAACACGTGCGGGAAGTGCTCCGGCTGGATACGGCCCAGCATCACGTTACAGTCGGTGACGGTCAGCGGGCCGCCCTTGCGGTAGCTGGCCGGCCCAGGATTGGCGCCCGCCGATTCCGGGCCGACCTTGAAGCGGCCGTTCTCGAAGCTGCAGATCGAACCGCCGCCCGCAGCCACGGTATGGATATGCATCATCGGCGCGCGCACCCGCACGCCGGCCACCACGGTCTCGAACACGCGCTCGTAGGCGCCGTCGTAGTGGGCCACGTCGGTCGACGTGCCGCCCATGTCGAAGCCAATCACCTGTTTCAGGCCGATCGCCTCGCAGCTCTTGACCGCGCCGACGATGCCGCCGGCGGGGCCGGACAGGATCGCATCCTTGCCCTGGAAGCGGCCGGCGTCGGTCAGGCCGCCGTTCGACTGCATGAACATGATGCGCACATCGCCCGTATCGGCCGACACCCGCGACACATAATCGCGCAGCACCGGCGACAGGTAGGCATCCACCACCGTGGTGTCGCCACGGCCGACGATCTTCATCAGGGGGCTGACCTGGTGGCTGACGGATATCTGCGTGAAGCCCGCCTCCTCGGCCAGCGCCTGCAGCCGCTGCTCGTGCTGCGGATAGCGGTAGGCGTGCATCAGCACAATGGCGATGGCGTCGATGCCCATGGCGCGCAGTCCCACGAACTGGCCGCGCAGCCGCTCCTCGTCCGGCACCTCCAGCACCTCGCCGCGAGCGCCGATGCGCTCATCGATCTCGATCACTTTTTCGTAGATCAGGTCCGGCAGCTCGATGCGCATGGCGAAGATGTCCGGCCGGTCCTGGTAGCCGATGCGCAGCTGGTCGGCGAAGCCGCGCGTGATCGCCAGCGCGGTGCGCGCGCCCTTGCGCTCCAACAGCGCGTTGGTGGCGACGGTGGTGCCCATCTTGATCACTTCGATCTGCTCGGCCGGCAGCGGATCTCCGGTCTTCAGTCCGAGCATGTCGCGCATGCCCTGGGTGACGGCGTCGTCGTAGCGCTCCGGGTACTCGGACAGCAGCTTGTGCGTAACCAGCTTGCCGTCCGGGCGGCGAGCGACGATGTCGGTGAACGTGCCGCCACGGTCTACCCAGAACTGCCAGCGAAGTTGTTGGGCGGGGATGTCGTTTTTCATGGTCTTACCTCTAATTTCAAGATTCAAGTTGTTTGCCGGCGGTTTCGGGCAGCGTCAGCGCGGCCAGGATCATCACGCCGTACGCGGTGCCTGCAAATACGCCGATCGCCTCGCCCAGCGCCATCGACTGGCTGCTCATGCCGATCATCAGCGGGAACAGCGAGCCGATGGCGCGGCCCATGTTGTAGCTGAAGCCCTGGCCCGAACCGCGTATCTCGGTCGGGAACAATTCGGTCAGGAAGGCGCCCATGCCGCTGAACACACCGGACACGCAGAAACCCAGCGGGAAGCCGAGGAACAGCATCACGCTGTCCGTCACCGGCAGCCGGGTGTAGGCCAGCGCGATGCACAGCGAACCGGTGGCGAACAGGATGAAGTTCTTCTTGCGGCCCAGGTAGTCGGTCAGGAAGGCGCTGACGATGTAGCCCACATACGAGCCGACGATCACCATCGCCAGGTAGCCGCCGGTGCCCAGCACCGTCAGATGGCGCTCGGTCTTCAGGAAGGTCGGCAGCCAGGTGGTGATGGCGTAGTAGCCGCCTTGGGCGCCGGTGGTCAGCAGCACGGCGCGCAGCGTTGTGCTCAGCATCTTGGGTGCGAAGATTTGGGCGAACGAGGCGCGGTCCGCCGGCGCCACCTTCTTCTGCTGCGCCACGAACACCTCGGGCTCGTCGACAAAGCGGCGGATGAAGATCACGAACAGCGCCGGCAGGATCCCCAGCAGGAACAGCGAGCGCCATGCCCATTCGGCCGGCAGCAGCGAGAACATCAGCGCATACAGCAGCGCCGACACACCCCAGCCGATCGCCCATCCCGCCTGCACCATGCCGACCGCCTTGCCGCGGTCCTTGGCGCGGATTACCTCGCCGATCAGGATGGCGCCGGCGGTCCACTCGCCGCCCATGCCGAAGCCCATCAGGCCGCGCGCCACCAGCAGCTGCGTGAAGTTCTGCGCCAGTCCGCACAACACGGTAAAGAAGGCGAACCACAGGATCGTCAGCTGCAGCGTCTTGACGCGGCCGATGCGGTCCGACAGGATGCCGGCGATCCAGCCGCCAGCGGCGGAGGTCAGCAAGGTGACGGTGCCGATCAAGCCGGCGTCGCCCTTGGACAGGCCCCAGGTGGCGATCAGCGTCGGGATCACGAAGCTGAGGAATTGCGTGTCCATCGCGTCGAGCGCGTAGCCGATCTTGCAGCTCCAGAAGGTACGGCGTTCCTTGCCGGTCAAGGCGTGGAACCAGGCGAAGAATCCTTCCGGCTGGGTGGTTGATAGTGCTCTGGTGTTCATGGTGGTCCCCTTTTGTCAGGTGTAGCACTCCCCTGCGGACGCGCTGTGCGGGTCCGTCGCGGGTGCTACTTTGGTTTTAAATCAGAACGCTGCTAAAGATGAATTCAGTATGTCCGTCACCAGCATGTAGCCCGGCTGATGGGTGATTACCAGCGGCAGGCGCGCGTGGCGTATGGCTTCCTGCGGCGTCACGCCGCATGCCCAGAAGACCGGTATCTCGTCCGGCATGATCTCGACCGGATCGCCGTATTCGGGCCGCGCGATGTCGGCGATGCCGATCAGCGACGGATCGCCCAGGTGCACCGGCGCGCCATGCACGGCCGGATAGCGGCTGGTGATCTGGATCGCGCGGATCGCATCGGCCGCCTTCATCGGGCGCATCGACACCACCATCTCGCCGCCGAACGGGCCGGCGGCCTGGTTGCGGATATTGGTGCGGTACATGGCGACGTTGCGGCGCTGCTCGATGTGGCGCAGCTTGATGCCGGCCTCGATCAGCATTTGCTCGAACGAGAACGAGCAGCCGATCGCGAACACCACCAGGTCGTCGCGCCATACATCGTGCAGCGCGTGGGTTTGCGATGCCAACTGGCCACCGCGATAGACGTTGTAGCCCGGGACGTCGCTGCGCAGGTCCATGTCGGCGCCCAGGCGCGGCACGTTCCACTGGCCAGGCTCGCCCACCGCCAGCAGCGGGCAGGCGCGCGGATTGCGCTGGCAGAAGAGCAGGAACTCGTCGGCGTGCGCCTGCGGCAGGATCACCAGGTTAGCCTGGGCGTATGGGCCGCAGTAGCCGGAGGTCGGCAGGCGGAACTCGCCGCTGCGTACCTTGTGACGTAATTCGAGTGGGGTCATTGGATGGCTCTCTGTCAAATCATGAATAACTTGCATGAGTTAAGAATAAACTTGAATACCCCTACACGCTATCTAGTTATTTTTGCTGTTGTTGTATAGTTTTTCTTACCACTCTGCGCTATCTTGGTGCGTCAGGTTAAGGTATTCTTGTTTGCCATGAACACCCGCTTCCTGGAGACCTTCGTCACCCTCGCCCAATTGCGCAGCTTCCGCGCCACAGCCCGCGCGCTGCACGCGACGCCGGCCGCCATCTCGCTGCGCATCAAGACGCTGGAAGAGGAACTGCAAACGGAGCTGATCGACCGCACCAGCAAGGACTTCCGCCTGACCGCCAACGCCGAGTACCTGCTGGCCCACGCCAAGGCGGTGGTCGACGCCACGCGCCGGCTGATGGCGGCGGCGCAGAAGGACAGCGCCATCCGCGGCCGCCTGCGCGTGGGCGTGATCGAATCGGTGGTGCACAGCTGGCTGGCACAGTACATCCGCGAGTTGAACACCATGTATCCGGAGCTGGAGGTCGACCTGACCGTCGACATGAGCAATGTGCTGGAGCGTCGCCTGCGCGCGCGCGAGCTCGATCTGGTGATCCAGGTCGAAGGCGTCGAGAGCAGCGATATCGTCTCCGAAGCGCTGGCCGTGTATCCACTGCACTGGATCGCCCGCAAGGGACTGATCGACACGCGCAAGGAAGGCCTGAACCAGCGCCTGCTGGCCCTGCCCATCCTGACCTTCGGACGCGGCACCGCGCCGCAGCGCATGATCGAGGAAATCGTCAGCAAGATGGCCAACCTGGCGATGGTGCCGCTGGAGCAGACGCGCATCACCTGCTCGCCGTCGGTGGCGGCCATTGTGCAGCTGGTGAAGGATGGCTACGGCGTGGCGGCCATCCCCAGCCTGTTCGTGGTCGACGCGCTCAAGAACGGCGAGTTCATCGAACTGCCGGTGCAGCCGGAGCCGCCGGCCATCATCGTCTCGATGTGCTTCCACTCCAACGCCGAGATGCTGGTGCACGCCGCCGCCAACGCCGCCCGCCAGTCCTGCGCAGGCTACTGCGCACAGATCGATCCCCGCTACATCAAGTCGCTGGGCTGAGTTCACGTCCCGCCGAATGCACAACAGTAAAACTACTGGGGTGCGCGTGCGCGCGCGTTTTTGAACTACTATTTTCCTTCCGCCGGCGGCCCCTCAAAACGACAACGGAGACAATCATGGCCAACCACATCAAGCGATTGGTGTCGCACGTATTCGTCTGTACGATCCTGCTGGCGGCGGCTTGCTTCGCGCAAGCGGTGACGGCCGGTCCTGGCACCTGGAGCGCACAGCAGACCTGGGCCGCCGACAGCGTCAACGGCGGCAATCTCACCGGCTACTTCTACTGGCCGGCCTCGCAGCCCACGCTGGGCGGCAAACGCGCGCTGGTGCTGGTGCTGCACGGCTGCCTGCAGACGGCAAGCGGTGACGTGATCGACAGCGCCAGCGATGGCGGCTTCAATTGGAAGGCGATGGCCGATCAATATGGCGCCGTGATCCTCGCACCCAACGCCACCGGCAACGTCTACAACAACCACTGCTGGGACTACGCAAACACTACCCACACGCGCACTGCTGCCGGCCATGACGCCATCCTGCTCGACCTGGTCAGCCGCTTCGTCAACGATCCGCAGTACGCCATCGATCCCAAGCAGGTCTATGTGACGGGCCTGTCGTCGGGCGGCGGCGAGACCATGGTGCTGGGCTGCCTGGCGCCGGACGTCTTCGCCGGCGTCGGCATCAACGCCGGCCCGCCGCCGGGCACCACCACCGCGCAGATCGGCGCCGTGCCGTCGGGTTATACCGCCACCACGGCGGGCAATCAATGCAAGGCGATGGCGGGCGCCAACGCCAGTGCTTTCGCCACGCAGATCGCCGGCGCCATCTGGGGCACTTCCGATTTCACGGTGGCCCAGGCTTACGGGCCGATGGACACGGCCGGCATCCGCCTGGCCTACGGCGGCAGCTACAGCAAGGGTAGCGCGGTGTCCGTTGCAGGAGGTGGCAGCAACATCCCCTACACCGACAGCAACGGCAAGCTGCGCACGCACGAGATCACGGTGACCGGCATGGGCCACGCCTGGCCGGCCGGCAGCGGCGGCCAGAACACGAATTTCGTCGACAGCACCAAGGTCAACTACCCGGCGTTCGTGATGGATTTCTGGTTCAAGAATAATCTGCGTGCGTCGTCGGTGGCGGGGCCTGTGATGACTTCGTGCGGCACCACGGTGGTCAGCGGCAGCGGCGTGACCATCAGCGGCGCGGCCACGGCCAGCGGCGCCGTCGCCAGCTATGCGGTGCAGCTGAACGGGCCGACCGCGATCAACGATGCGATGGCCGGCAGCGGGGCAAGCTTCAGCAAGAGCTACAACGTGGCCAGCGGGTACTACACGGGCAGCGTCACCGCCACCGACACGCTTGGCCAGGTGTCGACCGCGTGTCCATTGGCGCAGTTCCTGGTCGGCAGCGCGCCGGTGCTGCCGCCGCCGACGGGACTGAGCGCCGGTACGCCAACCTCCAACGCCGTGGCGCTGGCCTGGAACGCCGTCAACGGCGCCACCGGCTATAACGTATATCGCAACGGCGGCAAGTTGAACGCGTCGCCGTTGAGCGCCACCAGCTATACCGCGACCGGTCTGGCAGCAAGCACCGGTTACAGTTTCGCCGTGTCGGCGGTTGGTTCGGCTGGAGAGAGTGCGCTGTCGGCCGCAATCAACATTACCACCGCGCCGGCGTGGAGTTGCACCGCCGTCAGCGCCAGCAACTACGCCCATGTGCACGCGGGCCGCGCGCACGACAGCGGCGGCTACGCGCTGGCCAATGGCTCCAATCAGAACATGGGGTTGGACAATCTGTTCTTCACCACGATGCTGGCGCAGACGGCGGCAGGCTACTACGTCATCGGCGCCTGTCCCTGAGGCGCGTGGCCTTACAACGCGAGCGTGATGGCCACGCTGCCGGCGGCGGGAACGGCGGAGCACAGCAGCACCTGCCCCGGTGCGATGTCGGCGGCACAGGCGCGGGTGTATTCGACCTCGCCTGCGATCAGGCCGACCACGCAGGCGCCGCACTGGCCCGAGCGGCAGCTTGATTCGGCCGGCACGCCCTTGGCTTCGGCCAGCGCCAGCAGGTTGTCCGCGCCGCCGTCCCACATCGCCGTCATGCCCGACTGCGCGAATTGCACCGCTACCGGCGGGCCGGCACGCACCGCGGCGTTGGCGGCCGGTTTGGCATCGCGGCGCACGCTGGCCGGGCCGAAGGCCTCGAAGCGTATGCGCGCATCGGCGACGTTCAGGCTGCGCAGGCCGTCGTACATCTGCTGCATGAACGCAGCCGGGCCGCACAGGTAGAAATCATAGTCGTCAAATGGCAGCTGGGACTTCAGCCAATCGATGTCGATACGGCCGCTGCTGGACTGCCAGTTGGCGATGTCGCTGCCCTCACCGTTCTCGCCGCTGTAGCGTATGTGGACATTGAGGTTGCGGTGGCCCGCCGCCATCGTTTGCAGATGCGCGGCAAACGCATGCTCATCGCGATTGCGCGCGCCATGGAAGAAGTGGATGGCGTGCCGATGGCGCGTACGGCTGCCGTTCACCAGCAGGCCGTTCAGCATGGCGATCATCGGGGTGATGCCGATGCCGGCCGACAGCAGCACCGCCGGACGCCGCGTGCCCTGCTCGAAGACGAAATCGCCCCCAGGCCCCAGCAGCTCGATGCGCGCGCCCGGCACCAGATGGTCGTGCAGCCAGCCGGAGACCGCGCCGTCGCGCTTGACGCTGATGCGGTAGCGGCGGCCGTTGGGCGCGTCGGACAGCGTGTAGCTGCGGATGCGCTGCGCGCCCTCGCCACCGGCCGGCGCGCGCAGCGAGATGAACTGCCCCGGCACATGCGCCGCGACCGCCATGCCATCGGCCGGCTCCAGGTAGAACGATTGCACGGTGGCGCTCTCGCGCACCACCTCGGCGACGGTATAGGGCCGCCACGCGCTGGTCAGCGCCGCAGCTTGCAGTACGCGGTCCGCCTCTTCCCAAATGCCGGTGCGCGCCACCTGCGCGGCCGGCTTCGGCGCGCTCCAACGGAACGGCAGCGCGCCCACATTGCGCACCACCTCGCGCACATGAAAGCGCAGCAGCTGCTCGGCGCCGGCGAAGGCCCGCAACTGCGCGCCTTCCCAGATGATCTCCGCCTCCACCGCCACATGCAGCATGTCGCCGCGCTCGAAGTCGATGAACAGCAAACCCGCGCGCGGATGCGCGAGCAGATTGCCCATCGTGTTGAAGAAGAAGTTGCCGACAAATTCGGGCGACGTCAGCGTGCGCTCATCGTCGATCCGCACAAAACCTGGCCTGCCGCCGCGATGCGACACATCCACGCCGCGCCCCGCCTCGGTCTCCAGGTTGGCGCTGGCGATGAAGAAGGTATCGGCGCGGGCGATCAGCTCGCGGTCCTGCTCACTCAATGCATCCGCGCGCAGCACCTGCGGCGTGGGCACGGCCGGCACCAGCGTCTGCAAGCGGTCCTGGATGTACTGAGGGCAGTTGCCGAAGCTCTGCGTCACCGCCATCTGCATGCGGCCCCCGTCCATCGCGGCGATCACGCCGTTGACGCGGTTGCGCCGGCGGGTAGTGGGAACCAGCCCCAAGCCACCGATGTGGGCGCCCACGCGCAACTGCCCTTGCAGCGGATCGCCCGCCAGCATGCCGCCATCGATGCGCAACGTCCGCTCATCGGGCGTCGAAATAAAACCGGCGTCGTTGACCAGCATGGTGGCCCACGGCTGCCCCGCCTCATCGAGCGCGCCGAGGAAGAACAGCGGCAGCTCGCCAAAAAACTGGCGATGCTGGTCCGGCATGTAATCGCGCACGCCGGCACTGCCGGCGCCCGCCATCTGTTCGCGCACGCCGACCCGCTGTTGGATGGCCAGTTCACCCGCATGGAACGGCGAGACGCTCATGATGGCCTCCGCTTAAATGGTTTCGGGCGCCAGGCCGCAGGCGGTGGGCTGCATCGGCACGAAGCCCGGCAGCGCGCGCACATTGGCCAGCCAGGCGCGGATGTTCGGATAAGGCTTGAGCGACACGCCGCCTTCCGGCGCATGCTCGATGTAGCTGAAAGCGGCGACATCGGCGATGGTGGCATGCTCGCCGAGCGCAAAGCGGCGTCCGGCCAGCTCGACCTCCATCGCGTCGAACAGCCGCACTGCGATGGCCTTGGCGCGCTCGTGATCGAACGGCAGGCCGAACGCCACCACCAGCCGCGCCACGCACGGGCCGTAGGCGATCTTGCCCGAGGCGTTGGACAGCCAGCGCTGCACCGTGGCCGCCGCCACCGGTTCGCGCGGCAGCCAGCGGCCGCTGTCATCGTACTTGGATGCCAGGTAGACCAGGATCGCGGTCGAATCGGGGATGGTTACGTCGCCGTCTTCCAGTACCGGCACTTCGCCGAAAGGGCTGCGCGCCAGGTGCTCGGGCGTGCGGTTCTCGCCGGCGCGCATGTCGAGCTGGACGAATTCATACGGCAAGTTCAACAGGCTGAGGAACAGGCGCACGCGGTGGGTGTGGCCGGAAAGGAGGGAGCCGTATAGTTTCATGGTGAATGTCCTGTGACGTTGGATAGTCTGGCCAGTATATTCAGCTACAATCGTGCCGATAAGCTGGACAAAACCGGACACTCAGTTCACCCTAAGTGGACAATCATCTTCACCACCCTGCCATGGCCGATTTAAGCACCGTCAACCTGAACCGCCTGATCACCTTCGTCGCCGTGGTGGACGCCGGTTCGCTGACGGCCGCCGCCGAGCGCCTGGGCCTGGCGAAGTCCATGGTCAGCAAGCACATGCAGCTGCTGGAGGCCGAAGTCGGCGTCGCCCTGCTGCTGCGCTCGACCCGCAAGCTATCCCTCACCGAGGCCGGCCGCGCCTTCTACGATTCCAGCCGCCAGCTGTTGCTGCAGGCCGAACAGGCCATCGAACAGGCCCGCAGCGGCCGCGCCGTCCCGCAAGGCACGCTGCGGGTGGCGGCGCCCATCGACTATGGCGTGATGGTGGTGGCGCCGGTGTTGTCGCAGTTGCGGCTGCGCTATCCGGCGTTGAAGGTCGAACTGGTGTGCGGCGACAGCCTGATCGACCTGATCGCCGAGGGCATCGACGTCACGGTCAGGCTGGGCAAGCTGGCCGATTCCGGCTACATGGCGGCGCGCGTCGGGCGCATGGTGCGCCTGCTGGTGGCCAGCCCGGACTTCGTGGCCCGCCACGGCATGCCGGCCGATCCGCAGGCGCTGGCGCCGCTGCCGTATATTTCGTTGACGGTGCTGCGCCAGCCCAACGTCTTCACGCTGGTGGACCAGGCCGGCAACCACAACGAGGTCAGGATGCGCAACATCGTGTTCTCGACCAACACCGCCCCCGCCTGCCGGGCCGCCGCGCTGGCGGGCGACGGCGTGCTGCGCGCGACCTGGTTTTCGGTGAAGGAGGACGTGGCGGCCGGCCGCCTGCTGCGGCTGCTGCCCGAGTGGTCGCTGCCGGAGGGCGACATCCACGCGGTGTTCCCGGCCACGCCGCACCTGCCGCAAAAGGTGCGCGTGTTCATCGACGCGCTGAAGGAAGCGGCGGGCGACTAGCGTGCGGCTATCGCGATGGCGAACGGCGACGGCGCAGGCGCGCCACCAGCGCAGCCGCCGCCACCGCCGCAAAGCCGAACCACAGCCACGTCGCCAGCACCGACGGCGGCTTGCGCTCGCTCGGCGCGGCGGCGTCGCGGAACGAGGCCGGCAGCACGCGCGGCGCCACCGGGACGATTTTCCAGTCCGCGTGGTTGGCTGGCGCGCGCTGCTGGTATTCGTGCAGCGACATCACCGGCTCGCTGCCAAACGCGCGTGACGACGGGAACTGCGGTATCCGCACGAACAACAGCGCTTCCAGATCCTGGCCCAGTTGCGCCTCCAGCTGCTCGCTGCCGGCGCGGCCCGGCACAGCCAGGCGCGTCAGCAAATCCTCGGCGATGGTGTTGAAGGCCACGAAGGGCAGCAGCTCGGTACGCTCGGTCTTGAGGTAGTCGTAGGCGCTCTGGCCGCTGGCGAGGCTGACCTCCTTGAAGGCCATGTACGGCAAGGCCACCGCCGCCTTCAGCGGGCTCTCGCCGCCCAGGCGCGGGATCTTCCAGCCCAGCGTGCGCAGCGTTTCGACGTTGATGCCGGCGCAGTTGGTGCTGGCGTGGCGGTAGTGGAAATCCTGCCGGTAGAAATGGTTGAACACCCGGCTGATCGCCTCCTGGTACAAGGCCGGCGCTCGCTGGTCCTTCAGCACGGCCACCAGCATGTAGGACGGCCGGTACCAGGCCTGGCCGCTGTTGAGGTCCCCCATGTAGGCGTCCATCGGCAGGATCGAGGCGACGATGCCTTTTTCGCTGACCGAGGCCAGGCTGTAGAAATTGTTCACCAGCCAGTTGTCCCATTCGCCGGCCGGGCCGAAGCGGCCGGTGGCGACGGCGAAGTGGCCGCCGTAGGATTCATCGTCGTCGCCCTGCGCGCCGTTGAGCATGAAGGCCAGCACCGGCTTGCCGGCCAGCGGCAGCGGCGCGCGGCCGCCGTCGCGCCGCCACAAGGTCCGGCTGTCGAATGGCGCGGTGGCGCCGCCA
>NZ_WWCX01000299.1:0-437 GCF_009857655.1 Duganella vulcania | reverse complement strand
GCCAGCCGGCGGCCAGCACGGCGGCCACCAGCGCCCGGCCGAGGGCGACGAAGGTGGGCGAGAGGCCGGCGCCGGCATCGCCGCCGCCCACGGCCAGGCGGGTGAAGGGCAGCGTCAGGCTGAAGATGGCGACCGCGATCAGGCCAAGCAGCATGCCGGTGGTTTCATCGCTCAGGCCAGGGCGGGTGGCGATGGGGACGGCGGCGGGCGGCGGGGCGCTGTGGGTCATGCGGTCTCCAGTGGCGGTTATGATTGGTATGGTTGTATGCTACGTGACAAAACCAGTACAGTGCCAGTACACTTGTGCACATAATTTCTCATACTGTGACGGTAAAATGACCAATACACGCACGCGCACTTCACTTTTGGGCGCCGCCGCGTCGGCCGCGGCGGAGGCGGTGGCCGAGGCGCTGGCGGCGGCCGAGGCGCGTTCGGCG
>NZ_WWCX01000298.1:0-445 GCF_009857655.1 Duganella vulcania | reverse complement strand
ATTTATGCAAGAAAAATTTCGCTCGGACATAATCGCAAACTATAACAACCGCATGATTCTGGACCGCTGGGATGCTTTAGCGCTTCCAGATGGTTGGTTAGTAGCGGGCTGCTTATTTCAAACGGTGTGGAATTTAAAAGATGGACGTGCTCCCGACGCTGACATCAAGGACTACGATTTATTTTATTTCGACGACAGTGACTTGAGTGAAGAAGGGGAGCGTCGCGTTCAAGAGCGTGTTAATGAAGTGTTGGCCGATTTGCTAGTTCCTATTGAAGTTAGCAACCAAGCTCGAGTACATACATGGTATGAGTCATACTTTGGCCACCCATATCCAACGCTTCAGAGTGCTCGTGATGGAATTGACAGATTCCTCATCCTCGCCACCTGTGTTGGGGCGACGCCAGAGGCTATCTATGCTCCTAATGGGCTACAAATGCTTTAC
>NZ_WWCX01000297.1:0-460 GCF_009857655.1 Duganella vulcania | reverse complement strand
CGCGCGCTGGCGCGCCCCCGCTCGGCCCGCCCTCGGCGGCCGCCAGCAGCAACACCTTGCACCGCACCAGCGCCCGCCTGGCCTGGTAGAACGCCAGCAGCGGCAGCCCGGCGTAATCGTCGCTGGCGGCCAGGTAGCCTTGCAGCAGGCGCGCGGCCAGGTCGTCGCGGCCGTGGAAGCGCAGGTCCATGACGATGAAGGCCAGGTCGGCGACCACGTCGGTCCAGCGCAATTCGTCGTTGAACTCGATGCCGTCGAACACGTCCACCCGCCCTTCCCAGCTGAGGATATTGCCGCTGTGGAGATCGCCGTGGCACTCGCGCACATGGCCGTCGGCGCGGCGCCGCTCGAAGCGCTGCGCATCGGCCATCTGCTGCGCGTGCCAACGCGCCAGCCGGGCCAGCCGCGCGCGGTTGGTGCGGCCAGTGAGCAGGCTGTCCACCGTGGCCAGGTCGCCGCG
>NZ_WWCX01000296.1:0-467 GCF_009857655.1 Duganella vulcania | reverse complement strand
CAAATAAACAGAGATTAAACTGAAGAGTTTGATCCTGGCTCAGATTGAACGCTGGCGGCATGCCTTACACATGCAAGTCGAACGGCAGCGCGGGGCAACCTGGCGGCGAGTGGCGAACGGGTGAGTAATATATCGGAACGTACCCTGGAGTGGGGGATAACGTAGCGAAAGTTACGCTAATACCGCATACGATCTAAGGATGAAAGCAGGGGACCGCAAGGCCTTGTGCTCCTGGAGCGGCCGATATCTGATTAGCTAGTTGGTGGGGTAAAGGCCCACCAAGGCATCGATCAGTAGCTGGTCTGAGAGGACGACCAGCCACACTGGAACTGAGACACGGTCCAGACTCCTACGGGAGGCAGCAGTGGGGAATTTTGGACAATGGGCGCAAGCCTGATCCAGCAATGCCGCGTGAGTGAAGAAGGCCTTCGGGTTGTAAAGCTCTTTTGTCAGGGAAGAAACGGTGG
>NZ_WWCX01000295.1:0-471 GCF_009857655.1 Duganella vulcania | reverse complement strand
CCTCGGCCTGGGCCGTGATGGCGCTGGCCGCCACCCGGGCGTTGCCCAGCGGCGTGTTGAGCTCGTGCGCCATGCCGACCACCATGCGCGACAGGCCCAGCTGCTTCTCCTGCTGCATCAGCGCCCGCATCGCGTGGCCCAGCGCGTCGGTGCGCTCGCGCACCTGCTGCTCGAGGCGGTCGTGCGCGGCCTGCAGCGCCCGCTCGGCGGCCTGGCGCACCGCCACCTCGCGCTGCAGCGTGGCCAGCGCCTCGCCCAGTTCCTGATTGCGCTGCATCAGCGAGTTCTCCAGCACCGTGCCATGCTGCGCCAGCAGGGCGTTCTGGTGCTGCAGCTGCGGGCGCTCCATGACCGCGCTCAGCGTCTCGCCCAGCGCGGCGCACAGCGCGCGCTTCTGGCCGCGCTCGGCCGCCACCTGGCCGATGGCGGCCTGCAGCGCCGCCTCCATGTGGCCCCAGCGGCGGCCGTAGC
>NZ_WWCX01000294.1:0-472 GCF_009857655.1 Duganella vulcania | reverse complement strand
CGCCGCCGAGCTGTACGCGCGCTGCGCGCTGCCGCGGCTGGCGGCCCAGATGCGCGCGGCGCGCTGCCGCGTCATGCTCAGCGCCGAGATGTATCCGGAGCTGCTGCAGTTCTGCGCCGCCACGCTGGCCCAGCCGGACGAGCTGAGCCCGGCCATCGTCGTCATGCTGCTTGACAGCGCGGCCTCGGGCGCCTACTACCTGGCGCTGGAGGAGGCCGACGAGGCGGCCGCCGCGCCGCTGTGGCGCGACTGCCTGGCGCGGCGCCAGCTGGTGCTGCGCCGCACCCGCGAATACGGCCTGGCGGCGCAGGAATGCCTGGCGCTGCTGAACCTGGCCGTGGTCAGCGCCAGCTGCGAGCAGAGCGGCGC
Organism: Duganella vulcania; assembly: GCF_009857655.1. NCBI lineage: Bacteria > Pseudomonadati > Pseudomonadota > Betaproteobacteria > Burkholderiales > Oxalobacteraceae > Duganella > Duganella vulcania. The sequence goes on along the minus strand of NZ_WWCX01000294.1, from coordinate 103 downwards.
CTGCCGCGACTACATCGGCCAGCTGCACGCCCGCTTCGGCCGCGACGGCTACTGGACGCCGTGGGTGACGCTGTCGGCGCTGCTGGCCGACTGCGCGGACGGC
>NZ_WWCX01000293.1:0-487 GCF_009857655.1 Duganella vulcania | reverse complement strand
CATCCAGCGCGGCCGGCGACTGCCCGCACAACACGGCCAGCGCGTGGCCCAGCTGCGCCACGCTGGCCTCGAGCACCGGCAGCTGGGCGGCGGCCTGCTCGGCGGCGGTGATCGCCTGCTGCTGTTCGAGCGAGGTCAACATGCCGGCCTGGACCCGCCAGTTGGTGATTTCCAGCGTACTCAGTTGATTGGCCAGGTTGTCGCGCGCGATCGCCAGCCGGGCCTGGGCGCCGCGCAGGTCGATGTAGTCGCGCGCCACCTCGGCAGCCACCGACACCTGCGTGCCGCCCAGCGTGGCCGCGCTGGCCTGCAGGGCGGCGGCGCTGGCCGCCAGCCCGTAGTGGTTGGCGCCGAAGATGTCCGGCTCCCAGCGGGCGTCGAAACCCACGTTGTAGGAATTGGAGACGGCCGAGCCGTCCTGCTTGCTGCGCTGGGCCTGGCCGCTGCCGCTGACGGTGGCGGCCAGGCCGGCCGCCGCCGCCGCGCG
>NZ_WWCX01000292.1:0-499 GCF_009857655.1 Duganella vulcania | reverse complement strand
GACCCACGAGCCGGCCAGCCGCTTCGACCTGGCCGAGCGGCTGCGCCACTGCGCCGGCGCCTGGGAGCAGGCGCTGCGCGCGCGCGGCGTCACCTTGACCTTGGCGCTGGCGGAGCCGCTGTGGCTGCACGGCTATCCGGGCGCCTGCCAGCAGGTGTTCCAGCACCTGATGGACAACTGCCTGCTGCATGCGTTTGCCGGGCGCGCCGGCGGCGCCATCGTGGTCGAGGCGCGCGCCGGCGACGGTGCGGTCCACATCGACTGGCGCGACGACGGCGTCGGCATCGCGCCCGAGCATGTGCCGCTGGTGTTCGAGCCGTTCTACACCACCCAGCTGGGCCTGACCGGGGCCGGGCTCGGGCTGGCCAGCGTGCACAGCATGGTGGTGGGGCTGATGCGCGGCCAGGTCACGCTTGACAGCGCGCCGCGGCGCGGCACGCGGGTGTCGCTGTGCCTGCCCTGCGGCGGGGACGCGCCGTGAGCGGCCGGCGCCAGGCGC
>NZ_WWCX01000291.1:0-502 GCF_009857655.1 Duganella vulcania | reverse complement strand
ACACAGGTGCTGCATGGCTGTCGTCAGCTCGTGTCGTGAGATGTTGGGTTAAGTCCCGCAACGAGCGCAACCCTTGTCATTAGTTGCTACGAAAGGGCACTCTAATGAGACTGCCGGTGACAAACCGGAGGAAGGTGGGGATGACGTCAAGTCCTCATGGCCCTTATGGGTAGGGCTTCACACGTCATACAATGGTACATACAGAGGGCCGCCAACCCGCGAGGGGGAGCTAATCCCAGAAAGTGTATCGTAGTCCGGATTGTAGTCTGCAACTCGACTGCATGAAGTTGGAATCGCTAGTAATCGCGGATCAGCATGTCGCGGTGAATACGTTCCCGGGTCTTGTACACACCGCCCGTCACACCATGGGAGCGGGTTTTACCAGAAGTAGGTAGCTTAACCGTAAGGAGGGCGCTTACCACGGTAGGATTCGTGACTGGGGTGAAGTCGTAACAAGGTAGCCGTATCGGAAGGTGCGGCTGGATCACCTCCTTTCTAGAGT
>NZ_WWCX01000290.1:0-510 GCF_009857655.1 Duganella vulcania | reverse complement strand
GCGGCGGCGGAACTGGCGGTGGCCGCGCTGCTGCTCGGCGGGCTGGCGCGCGCCGGCTTGCTGGCCGCGCTGCTGATGCTGGGCGTGTTCACGGCGCTGGTCGGCTACAAGTTCTACACGCAGAGCGTGGTCCGCTGCGGCTGCTTCGGCGAGGCCGAGCGCTCGCTGTCCGGCCTGGACCTGCTGCGCAATGTGCTGGTCATCGTGGCGATCGCCGCCGGCCTGGCGCTGCCGGCCGGGCTCGCGCCGCCGTTGCACGTCGCGGTGCTGGCGGCGTCGCTGGGCTGCCTGGCCTGCGTGGTCGCCGTGCACTTCCACGAGATCGTCCACTTATTGAGTCCAAGCGATGGATAGCCAGATTCTCCACCTGACCCTGGCGCTGCTGGCCCTCGGCCTGGCCCTCAACATCAAGCTGACGCTGTCGGTGCTGCACACCGCGCGGCGCGAGCGCGACACGCCCGAGGTGCTGCCGCCGGGCGCGCCGGTGCCGCAGGTGCAGGCGCGTGCGCT
>NZ_WWCX01000028.1:0-66788 GCF_009857655.1 Duganella vulcania | reverse complement strand
GGCGGCGCGATCGGCGGCAACGGTTGCTGGCCCGCGCCGGGCAGCAGCGACTGCGGCGCATTGGCTCCCGCGCCCGCGCCGGCGTCGCTGGCCAGCTCCACGCGCTTGAGCACACCGCCCTCGGACAGCAGCACGTAGTTCGGATGGACCTCCTTGACAGTCACACCGGGCACCACCTCGCGGCCCACGCCCAGCGCCAAAGGCGGCTGGCCATCGACCACGATGATGGCCGCGCTGTCCTCGCCGCGCGCGGCGACCACGCCCCGCAACTGGTAGTTGCTGACGGCGGCCACGGTGATCTGGCCGCCGAACAGGCCCTTGGCCGCCTCGATGTTTAGCGGCGGCGCCACCTGCTGCGGCGGCGCGGCGATGGCGCGCTGCTGCGGCTTGAACAACTGCAGGCCCCAGTAGGCCAGCGACGCCGACAACAGCACCACGGCAAGGACGGTAACGAATAATGGCAAACGCTTCATGGTTCTCTTTACTTCCTCAGCGTACCAGCTGATTAATTTCGATGATAGGCATCAGGACCGCCAGCACGATCAGCAGCACCACCACGCCCATCGCCAGGATCAGCGCCGGCTCCAGCAGGCCGGCGATGGTCAGCGTGCGGCGTTCCAGGTCGGCCTCCTGGGCGGCGGCTGCGCGGTCCAGCATGGCCGGCAGCTCGCCGGTGATCTCGCCGGCCCGTATCATGTGGATCAGCATCGGCGGGAAGTGCTTCTGCGCCGACAGCGAACGCGCCAGGCTCACGCCCTCGCGCACCGCGTCGCTAGCCTCTTCCACCAGCTCCTGCATGGCGACGTTGGACAGCGTGTCGCGGCTGGTCTCCAGCGCGCGCAGGATAGGCACGCCGGAACCGGTGGTGATCGCCAGCGTGCTGGCGAAGCGCGCCGTGTTCAGGCTGCGCTCGAATTTTCCGTACAGCGGCGCGGTCAGCAACCAGGTGTGCCAGCGCCGCTTCAGCGCCGGGTTCTGCAAGGCCCGGCGCCACATGAACCACGCGCCCACCAGCAGGATCGCCACCACGATGCCGTAGTTGCGCACGAAGTCCGACACCGCCAGCATGATGATGGTGAGGATGGGCAGCTTCTGCTTGGTGTTGGCGAACACCGAGACGATCTGCGGCACCACATAGGTCAGCAGGAAGATCACGATGGAGAACGCCACCACCGTCACGATGGCCGGATAGGTGAAGGCCAGCCGCACCTTCTGGATCAAGGCGTTGCGGCGCTCGATGTAGTCGGCAAGGCGCGACAGCACGCGCGAGAGCTGGCCGATCTGCTCACCGGAGGCGACCAGCGCGCGGTAGATCTCGGCGAAGTCGCGCGGATGGCGTCCCAGCACGTCCGACAGCGAGGCGCCGCCGATCACCTCGGAGCGGATGGAGGCGATCAGATCGCGCATGTAGGGGCGCTCGGCCTGCTCCAGCAAGGCGGTGAAGGCCTGCTCCAGCGGCAGCCCCGCCTCCAGCAGGCTGGCCAGCTGGCGCGTGAACAGCGCCAGCTCGGTGGCCGACAGGCGCTCGCCGAAACCGCGGCTCTTGGCCACGCCGGCGGCGTCGACCTGCGCGGCGATGGCGTCCACCTTCAACGGCACCAGGCCTTGCGTGCGCAACTCGGAACGCGCCGAGCGCGCGCTGTCGGCATTGAGCACGCCCTTCTTGGTGGCGCCGCCGGCGTCGACGGCTTCATAACGGAATGCGGGCATCGTCGGTCGCCTAGTCTTTGGTCACGCGCAGCAGCTCGGCCTGCGTGGTGATGCCGGCGGCCAGCCAGCGCTCGCCGTCCTCGCGCATGGTCTGCATGCCGCCCGCCAGCGCCGCCGCCTTGACCTCGGCCTCGGAAGCGCGGTTGTGGATCTGCGCGCGGATCTGCTCCGTGGTCTGCAGGAATTCGTACACGCCCACCCGGCCCTGGTAGCCCGTGTGGCCGCAATGCTCGCAGCCCACCGCGTGCCATTGCTGGCCGTCGAAGCTCTTGCAGCTGCCGCACAGTTTGCGCACCAGCCGCTGCGCCAGTACGCCCAGCAGCGACGACGACAGCAGGAACGGCTCGATGCCCATGTCCAGCAGGCGCGTGACGGCGGCGGCGGCGTCGTTGGTGTGCAGCGTGGCCAGCACCAGGTGGCCGGTCAGCGAGGCCTGCACCGCGATCTGCGCGGTTTCCAGGTCGCGGATCTCACCGATCATGATCACGTCCGGATCCTGGCGCAGGATGGCGCGCAGCGCCTTGGCAAAGGTCATGTCGATGCGCGGGTTGACCTGGGTCTGGCCGACGCCATTGAGGTCATATTCGATCGGGTCTTCCACCGTCATGATGTTGGTGGTGGCCGCGTTCAGCAGCGACAACGCGGCGTACAGCGTGGTGGTCTTGCCCGAGCCGGTCGGCCCGGTCACCAGCACGATGCCGTGCGGCTGGTTGATCAGCGCGTCGAACTGCGGCAGCATGGTCTCGCTCATGCCCAGGTGGTTCAGGTCCAGCCGGCCCGCTTCCTTGTCCAGCAAGCGCAGCACCGCGCGTTCGCCGTGGCCGGTCGGCAGCGTCGACACGCGCACGTCCACCGGCTTGCCGCCGATGCGCAGCGTGATGCGGCCGTCCTGCGGCAGGCGCTTTTCGGCGATGTCCAGCTGCGCCATGATCTTGATACGCGAGATCAGCGAACCATGGATGGCCTTGCGCGGACGGACGATGTCGCGCAGCGAACCGTCGACGCGGAAGCGCACCACCGAGGTCTGTTCGAACGGCTCGATGTGGATGTCGGAGGCGCTGTCGCGCAGCGCCTGCGTCAGCAGCGCGTTGATCATGCGGATCACCGGCGCGTCGTCGGACGATTCCAGCAAGTCCTCGATGGCCGGCACGTCCTGCAGCAGCTTGGTCAGATCGAGGTCGGCATCGAATTCCTCGGCCACCATCGAGGCGTTGCCGCCCGAGCTGGCGTAGGCTGCGGCGATGGCCGTTTCCAGGTCGGCGCGCGGCATGCTTTTAAGCTGGATGCGGCCGAAGCGGCGCGACACCTCGGCGATGGCCGCGGGCGCGGTGGCGCCGCAGACCAGCACGTCCACCGTGTGTTCGGCTTCGTCGCTTTGCTGCGCCAGCACCACGAAGTCGCGGGCGAAGGCGTATGGAAGGAGATTGCTCATATCACTGCTGCTTGGTTGGTTCGCCGGCGCCCGGTTCGCGCACCGGTGTTGGCGCGGCGGGCAGCGGACGCACCATCGTTCCGCCCAGTGGCGCGCCGTCCTTCAGCGTCGGCAGCAAGGGCTGGCCGAGGTCCTTGACCAGGATGCTCTCCGGCGGCTGGATCGATTCCTGCTGGCCGCGCATGTAGTCGTAACGGTCGGTCGCCAGCGAGGTGCTCTGCTCCTTGTTGCGGATCACCACAGGGCGCAGGAACACCATCAGGTTGGTCTTCTTGCGGGTGCGGGTCTGGTACTTGAACAGATTGCCCAGCACCGGAATGTCGCCCAGGCCGCGCACCTTGTCCACGCCGTCGCCCTCGGTGTCCTCGATCAGGCCACCGAGCACGATGATCTGGCCATCGTCGGCGATGACGTTGTTCTCGATCACGCGCTTGTTGATGGTGATGCCGGCGGCGGCCGTCAGCGTGGTCTTGTCGACGCTGGAGGTCTCGTGATAGATCGCCAGCTTGACCGTGCCGCCTTCGGAAATCTGCGGACGCACTTTCAGCGTCAGGCCCACTTCCTTGCGGTCGATGGTCTGGAACGGATTGTTGTTGGTGCCGGAGGTGGTGGTGAACTGGCCGGTCAGGATAGGCACGTTCTGGCCGACCGAGATGGTGGCCAGCTCGTTGTCCAGCGTGATCATGTTAGGCGTCGACAGCACGTTGGCGTTGCCGTCCGATTCCAGCGAGCGCGCCAGCGCGCCCAGCCCCAGGCCACCGGCCACCTGCTTGAACACGCCGATGGTCAGGCCCGCGCCAGGCAGCGTCGGCCCGGTGGTGGTGGTGCCGGTGCCCTTGTTGAGCAGCTGGCCGGCCAGCGTGCCGATGTTGTTGCCGCCGGTCGAATACGACTGCAAGCCGCCGACGCGGTAGGTGCTGTTCTCGTTGCCGGTCGCGCCTACCCACTGGATGCCGAACTCGGAGGCCTTGTCGGACGAAACCTCGACGATCAGCGATTCGATGTAGACCTGCGCGCGGCGCACGTCCAGCTGGTCGATCACGGCGCGCAGGTTGCGGTACACCGATTCCGGCGCGGTGATGATCAGGGTGTTGGTGGTGGAATCGGCCTGGATGAAACCCGCCGTGCCGCCGCCGCCCTGCTGCTGCTGGCCGGAGCCGGTCAGCAGCGGATTGGATGGACCGGAGCTGGTGCCGGAGCTGTTGGAACCCATGCCGCTGCCGGTGTTGCTGCTTTGGCCACCCAGGCCACCCTGGCCCTGGCCACCGAGGCCGCCCTGGCCGGTCTGGCCGGTGCCGACGCCGGTGGCGTTGGGCGCCGAGGTGTCGCCCGAGACCACGCTGCGCAGCGTCTGCGCCAGCTTGGCCGCTTCGGCGTTCTTCAGGTAGACCACGTGGACGTTGCCCAGTTCCTGGGTCGGCTGATCGAGCTTGGCGATCAGCGACTTGGCCAGGTTGGAGCGCGCCGCCGACGGCGCGCGCAGGATCAGCGAATTGGTGCGCGGGTCGGCCAGCACGCTGACCTTGCCCGAGTCGCCGGCGCCCGCGCCGGAGTCCATCAGTTTGTTGACCATGGCCGCCAGGTCGCTGGCGATGGCGTAGCGCACCGGGATCACATCGAGGTCGGCGACGGCCGGCGCGTCCAGCGCGGCGACGATCTTGGCCAGGCGCTTGACGTTGTCGGCGTAGTCGGTGACCACCACGGTGTTATTGCCCGGGTTGGCGTTGATGGTGTTGTTGGGCGAGATCAGTGGACGCAGCACCGTCACCACGTTGGCCGCCGACTCATAATTCAGATGGAAGATCTGGCTGACGATCTGGTCGCCCTTGGCCGAGGCCTGGCTGGCGCCGACCTGGGTCGGCCCGGCCTGCAGCTTGGCGTCCGCTTCCGGCACCACCTTGGCGTAGCCGTCGCCGCTGACCACCGCGTAGCCCTGCAGGCGCAGCGCGGAGGTCAGCAGGCCGAACGCCTGCGACTTGGTGACCGGCTTTTCCGACACCACCGTCAGCGTGCCCTTGACGCGCGGGTCGATCACGAAGGTGATGTTGGTGTAGTGGCCGACCGCCTTGATCACCGACTCGATGTCGGCGCCGACGAAGTTCAGCGCGGCGTCGTCGGCCGCGGCGTGGGCGGTGGCGGGCAGCAGCACCAGCAACGGCGTCACGACCGGCACGACGCTTGTCGCACAGCACAGCATCGCACCCGCGCTCAGGCGGCGCAGCGCGGGAAGGGTGGGTTTGCTCACGGACTGTTTTTTCATTGTCTGAACTTTTATCTGAACTTAGTGGAACTCTAAAGCGATGATGTTGCGGTCACTATTCGGTTTGCGCTGGCCCAGCAAATTCAACAGGTTGGCCAGCTGCTCTTCAAATCCTTTTGCTGCCTCGGCCTGCCCGGAAAACCGCAGGCGGCCGTTATTCAGGTTGCCGGAGCCGCTCAACAACAGCGGGCCCTTGACGGAATTGAGCGTCAGCGCGGCCGACTGCCCATGCCAGTCCAGCGCCAGCGTGTAGCTGCCCAGCGGCCGCACCGACGACAGCCGCGAGGCCATGTCCGTCATCTCCAGCGTGGTGCGGCCGTTGATGGCGATCTGGCGGTCGGCCAGCGCCAGCTCCAGCGCGGTCCACGACAGCCGCATCGTGCCGCTGGGCGCCACGGTGTTCAGCGGCGCGCCCAGGCCGGCCAGGCCGGCGGCCGGCAGCAGCAGCGCCGATGGACTGAGCTGCCATTGCGACCAGCTGCCCTTGAAGGTCAGCGGCTGCGCCAGCGCCTCGCTGTTTTCCAGCTGCAGGTCGACCATGCCGACCAGCGCCAGCGGCGAAATCTTCCAGCTGAAACGGCCCGGCAGCAGCGGCGTGACCGGGCTGTTGCCGCTGGCCGCGCCGCCGATAAAGGCCGAACCGCGCCACAGCGTACCCTGCGCGTCTCCCAGCGTCAAACGTCCTCCCGTGCGCGCCTCCACCAGCGATCCCAGCCAGGCCGCCGGGAAGAACACCGCCAGCGTCGCCGCCACGCTCAGCGCGATGGTCAGCAACCATAGCACGAGGCGCTTCATGGACAGCCTTTTCGCATCACCGGCCGCCCGTGTTCTGGCGCAGCGTCAACGTGGCGTTGACCATGCCGGCGGTGTCCTGCGCGCTGATGTTCGCTTCCGAGACGGCGATGCGGCTCTCGGTGCGGATCGCGTCCAGCCAGGCGATCAGCGCCGGGAAAGGCACGCCGTTCATCTGCACCTTGGCGTATTCGCCGGTGACGGACACCGATTGCGTGGCCAGGCCGCGCGCGGCAAGGCCGGCGTTGAGCATCTCGCGCGTCATCGGCGAGGGAGCGATGGTGTTCTGGCCGCGCAGCGCGGCCGCTTCCAGCGCCAGCCCTTGCAGCTCGGCGGCCTGCTGGCGCAGCTCGGGCAGCGACTTGCGCAGTCTGGCGCCCCCGTCCAGCGCCGGCGCGATCAGCACCGAATAAAACAGCGCCACGCCCAGCACCGCGCCGCCGACGCCGAGGAACTTGCGTTCCTGTTCGGTGCGTTCGATCCAGAAGGCCGAAGCGCGGCCGCGATAGTCTTGTATCGTTTGGGTCAGTTTGTTCATGATTTTCCTCCGCCCGCGCCGCTCGACGGACGTATCTGCCAGGCGCCCGGATTGGTTTCCGACAGATCCAGCTTGCGCGCGGCCAGCGCGGAGCGCAGCTGCGCCAGCGTGCCGCTATCGACGGTGTTGGGCTTGACCTTGATCTGCAGCGCGCGATCGCGGTACTCCAGCGTGGCGATGATGTCCTTGCGCGGCAAGACGCCCAGCGCCTCGCCCAGGGCGGCGCTCAGCGCGGTGAATTCGTCGGCGGCTGGCTGGCCGCCGTCGGCCTTGGCCAGCGAGATATTCTTGCGCATCTGCGCGGCCGGATCGAGGATCACCGGCTCGTTCGGATAGGCGGCCTTGAAGGTCTGCAGCATGGACTGGCTGACCGCGCCGGCCTCGCGCTTGAGGCGCAGCCATTCGATGTTCAGCCCCGCCACGTTGACCAGCAGCGCCAGCGCGGCGATGCGCAGCGGCCAGCGCCAGCGCTGCCACTGGCGCGCGTTGGCGCCGGTCGCGCCCAACGCCGGCGCCAGGTCCAGCCCCGCAGAGCGCGAGGCGGCCACCCAGTGCGCCCAATGGTCTTCCATCAGGGTGACGCTGTGGCCAACACCGTGGCCGGCATCCGCCGCCGCCACCAGCGGCGCGAACTGCGCCATCTGCGCCGGCGCCAGGTACAGCGTGACCGGCTCGTCGCCCGCCATCGCACGCAGCGTTTGCAGCGCGGCCTGCGGCTGCGCCGGCAGCGTCAGGCCCATGCCCATGGTCTGCGACTGGCGCAATACCAGTTCGAAGCCGGCGTCGCCGGTGCTCAGCGCGGCCGACACGGAACCCGGCTGGAACGGCAGGCACAGTTGCGCCGGCAGCACCGAGACGTGATGCGCGCCCTGCGCCAGCAGCGCCTTGACCAGCACCTCGATCCAGCTGCGCTGCACCACGGCCACCGTGCGGCCGCCGTCGGCGTCGGCGGCGCCGGCCGCCAGCACGCAGTCGGCCGGGTCGCCCAGCACCTGTTCCTCCACCAGCGCCGGCAGCGCGGCCTTCAGGCGCGCGGCGGACAATGGCGGCGCCACCACGCGCAGCAGCGTGACGTCGGCGGCGGCCAGCAGCAGCACCACGCGCCGCGCGGAAGCCACCAGGTCCGACAGGTTGCCCAGCGGGGAAACGCCCTGCTGCAGCAGGTTGCCGCCGTCGCCCACCAGCGCGAACGGGCAGGTCTGGGCCGCGCCGCTGTCGACGCTGGCCTTGGCCGGATAGCGGATAAGTAGTGTAGTCAAAGGGTCTCGCTTTCGTTCATGCCAGTTCTAATATTCCCGTATCCAGACCACCGTCGTGATGCCGTTGGCCGCCCGCACCAGCAGGGACTGCGCGTCCAGCGCCGCCCGGTCCAGCCTCACCCGGCTGTAGGCCAGGAAGTAGCGGCTCTTGACGTCGTATTTCGTCTTGGGCTGCTTCCCGCCGGACAGCTGCGGCAACTGATCGAAGTAATGCGTGTCGCGAAAAAAGACGCGCTGCCGCGTATTCACAATCGCTGCCGCATCCGACAACGACAGCTGCTCGCACATGGCCGACAGCAGTTCGGCCGGCACGGTATTCACGTTCAACTCCGTTCCGCGCTCCGGCAGGATGATGACGAAGTCGCGCAGCTTCTCAACCATCTGCGGCGTAAAGCCGCTCACCGCCAGCAGATCCTCCACGCGCAGCAGGTCGACCGGCTGCGGCCCCGAGGTCTGCGCCGGTTGCTGCGGCTGCCCTCCGCCCCCCCCCGGTCCCGGCGGCGCCGCCGTCTGCGCGTTCGCCACCTGCGTGGCCACCGCCTGCGCCAGCGACGGATCGAGCCGCAGGTTGGTCAGCAACCGCTCGAACACCTTCACCTCGTCGGGCTTGGCCGCGTGGTTGACGGCCAGATTGGCAAGATTGTAACGCGACTGCGCGTCGATCATCTTGCCGGACAGCGTGGCGTTGAAATTTTCCGCCTCGGCGCGTTCGCGTTCGATGTAGTCGTCCAGCCGCGTTTCCTCCAGCGGCGTGGCCCAGACCCCGTTGAGCTGCGTGACCGTTGGCGAATCCAGGTGGTCCTGATACAGCACCAGCCGGCTCAGGTCCAGCGCGCCGCGCACGATCCAACGGGTCTGCAGTTGCAGGCGCTGGTTCTCCATTGAGCGCACCTGCACCTGCTGCTGCCAGAACAGGCTGGCGACGATGGTCACCGCCAGTGTGGTCAACAGCAGCGCCGTGATGACGGCCACGCCGCGCTGGCGCCGCAGCCTCACAGGGCCCCCAGCAGGAAGGATTTAATCATCGGTACTTCCACGCCGTCCAGGTTCATCGACACTTCCAGGCCGCTAGGCGCGCCCACCGCCGGGGCGGGGGGAGCCGGCATCACACCGGCCGCCTGTACCCAGCCCTGCGTGGTCCAGAAGCGCATCGTCATGCGCTGCACGCCCGACTGCAGCGCCACGCCGTCGGCCGGGTCGGCGTCGCCGGTGGCGGCCTGCCACAGCGTGTCGAGCTGCACCAGGTCGCGCGTGCTGGCCGATTCGCGCCGCGTCAGCACGCCGTCGCGCACGCGGTACGACACCACCTGCAAGCGCGTCGGCTCGTTCTCGCCCAGCGACATGCGCACCAGCGTGATGCGGCCATCCTCCGCGCGCAGGATGGCGCGGGTGCCGATCAGCGCTTGCGGCACGAGGTTGGCGCAGTCGCTCTGCAGCTGGGCGAACGCCAGCTGCAGGCCGCGCGTCTGCTCCATCTGCGCGGTCAGCGCGCCGCGCGAGCGGATGATGCCGTCCAAACCGCGCCAGCCCAGCACCGCGACGATGGCGAGGATCGAAATCGCCACCAGCAGCTCGATCAGCGTGAAGCCGCGCGCGCGGCGGCGCATCGCGGCCGTCATTGGTTCAGCACCAGTTGGACCAGCTTGATGATGCGCCGCTCCGGCGCGGCCTGGTCGTAGACGCTGACCTCGACCCGGCGGAAGCGCGGATTCGGGCTGGCGATCACTTCCTCTTCGCACATCAGCTTCATGTCGCCCTGCGGGCATTCGAAGGTCTGCTTGCCGACCGCCGGAAACTGGCGCGTCAGGCGCAGCTGCACCAGCCGGTTCTCGGCCGACCAGGTGGCCATCATCGCGCCGCGCAGGCCGTTGCTGTTCTGTGTCAGGCTGCCGACCGCGCGCAGCGAGGCGCCCAGCGCCGTGCCGACGATCACCAGCGCCACCAGCACTTCCAGCAGGGTAAAGCCGCGTTGTCGTTGAAGGCGCATCTAGTCCACCGTGAAATGGCCGATGCCGTCGGCGTGGATGGCGATGCTGGCATCGCCGCCGCTGAGGGTCAGCACAAAGGGTTTGTCGACCGGCTCGCGGCCGAACACGATGCGCAGGTTGCCGGCGTCCGGGATGCTGGGCGGCGGATCCAGCATCAGCGTGATGGGACCGTGCTTGAATTCGCGCTCGCGCAGCAGGTCGTCCTGCACCGCCAGCGTCCATTCCCGCTCGTTGCGGATCAGGAAGCGGTAGCCGTCCGGCCCCGCCTCAAAGGCGATCTGGCGGTTGCGCACGATCGCCTCGTCGCGCGCCAGTTGCAGCAGCAGCGCGATGCGCTGCGCGTCCTCACGCAAGGACTGCTTCTGGCCCGGCAGCGCGTTGAGCGACACCAGCCCAAGCGTGATGCCCAGGATGACCATCACCACCAGCAGTTCGATCAGCGTGAATCCACGCTGGCGGGCGGCGCGCATGAGCCGTGCTCCCCCTGCGATCAGTTATCCCAGGAGCCGATGTCGGCATCGTCGCCGGTGCCGCCCGGCGCGCCGTCGGCGCCGTAGGAGAACACGTCGACCTCGCCCTTGATGCCGGGCGAGAGGAACTGGTATGGATTGCCCCAAGGGTCTTTCGGCATTTTTTCCAGGTAGCCGCCGGACTTCCAGCCGTTTGCGGCCGGGCCGGTGGTCGGCTTGGTCAGCAGTGCCTGGAGGCCTTGCTCGGTGGTCGGGTAGCGCTGGTTATCCAGTTTGTACAGCTTGAGCGCCTGCATGACGGTCGCGATATCGACCTTGGCCGCGGCGACTTTCGATTCGCCGGTGCGGCTGAGCAGCTTGGGCACCACCAGCGCCGCCAGCACACCCATGATGACCACGACCACCATGATTTCAATCAGCGTAAAGCCACGCGCGGCGGCACGACGGGGAACGAAGAATTTTTTCATATTCGATAACAGGTAAAAGTGAGTGCAGAGTATAAGGCCGAATCGCCGCCGCCAGCGAAACCAGAGAACGATTTTTGCGCCGGCAGGCTTAAACAGCGCTTAACCGGACACGCAGCGCGCCCGGTTTTTACCGCGATTTACTCAATCGCGCTGACGGGCGGTGGCATCGATGCGGCGCAGCGCGCCCTCGTTGCCGGCACCGTTGATCTCCGCCACGGCGGCCGAGGTTCTGGCCACTTGCGGCGCGTCCTGGACGAACGGCGCGATGCCCAGCGCGGCGTCGATCTCGCGCGGATAGATGACGTAGCCGCGCGTGATCACCGCCGCCACCTTGCGTACGTCGGCGATATCCTTGGTCGGATCGCCATCCACCAGCACCAGGTCGGCCAGCTTGCCGGCCGTGATGCTGCCACGGTCGTTGCTGGTGCGGGTGTAGCGGGCGCCGTTGCGGGTCGCCACCTGCAGGGCCTGGGCCGGCGTCAGGCCGGCCTTGACCAGCAGCGCCAGCTCCGAATGCAGCGTGAAGCCGGCGATATCGTCGGTGCCGGCCACGATGGGCACACCGGCCTTGTACATGATGCCGACGAATTCCACCATCTTGCCGTAGGACTTCTGGTAGCGCTTGAGGGTGGCGTCGCCGTCGATCTTCATGGCACCGACCGCGAGGCTGCGCGCCACGTCCGGCGGCATGTTGGCGGCGAAGGCGCGGTAGGGCTCATTGAGGTCGCCGTCCTTCTGCTGGATGAAGGCGAAGGCCGACATGGTCGGGTCGATCGAGATCTGCTTTTTCGCCAGGCCGGCCACGAAGTCCTTGAACGGCTTGGTGTTGAAGTCCATGTCGGCCACTTTTTCGGCCGGCAGCAGGAAGCGGTTCAGGTTGCGCGTCTCGGTGTCCGGCTTGACGAGGAAGTTCAGCAGCACCTGGTTGATGTGCTGGATCTCGTCGTAGCCTGCGTCCAGCGCCTCCTGCGCGCGCAGGCCGGCCGGGATGTGGCCGGACACGCGCATGCCGCGGCTGTGGGCGTAAGCCACGGTGTCCTTCAGGATCGCCTTCGGGAAGGAGTTGTAGATCTTCAGCTGCGGATAGCCGCGCTCCGCGTACCAGTCGACCGCCTCCTTCGCGCCCGCCAGGTCCTTGATGACGAAGCCGTTGTTGGCGCTGAACGGGCTCTCGCCCTCCAGGAAGCCGGCCGGCACCACCTGCGGCGCCAGCAGCTTGCCGGCGGCGGTTTCGTCCAGCATCGCCTGCAGCTGCTTGTTGTCGTTGCCCATGTCGCGCACGCTGGTCACGCCGGTGGACATGTTCAGCGCGCCGGACCAGCGGTCCACGTGGCCGTGCATGTCGAACAGGCCAGGCAGCACGATGCGGCCGGCGGCGTCGATGGTGTTGTCGGCCTCGCGCACCGGCGAGCCGGCCGGCAGCACGGCGGTGATGCGGCCGCGCAGCACGTAGATGTCGGACGGCGCGCCGACGGTGGCCTTGTCGCTGTCGAACACGCGGGCGTTGCGCACCAATGTCAGGCCGGTGAGCGGGTGCTGCAGCTTGGCCGCCAGCTCTTCCAGCATGCGGTTCTCGGCTTTTTTCTGGCGCACGGCCAGCTCCGGCGCGGCGCCCTGCCAGCCCTCTTCCAGCATGTTGGCGAAGCCGGGGATGATCACGCCGAACAGGCGGGGGCTGGCGCCGGTGGTGGCCCAGTAAAACGCCGGCGACAAGCCGACGCCGGTCTGCGCCACCAGTTGCACGGTTTGTTTCGCGCCGCTGCCGCTGCTGACTTCCAGCGTATCGAGCACGGTCTGCGACAGCGTGCCCGATGGCAGCAGGGCCAGTTTATGCTCGGGCGCCGCGGCCAGCGCGGTGATGTAGGCGGAGACGATTTCAAAGGAACCGTTCAGCGGCAGGTAGCCGGCCGGGCCGCTGACGGCCTTGGTGCCCTGCTCGGAGGTGGACTTCCACTCGGCCTGGCCGCCGTTGCGCGCGAAGCGCTCGTCCACCACCGCGCCGAAGGTGGAGTTGCCCTTGACGCTGTACTCGCTCATCACGCCGTCGGCGCCCATGCGGAATTGCTCCGTCAGTTCCGGGCCGCGGCCGTTGTTCTTGAAGATGAAACGCACCTTGGTCAGGCCGTCGTCCTGGCGCTCGACGGCCTGTTCGCCGATCTGCTTGCCGTTTTCGGCGATGATCAGGTATTTGATGTTGGCGGCGGCGGTGGCCACCTGCGCGGCGAACGCCATGGACAGTGCCAGCGGCAGTACAGCGAGTCGTTTCATCAGCAAGATAGTCTCCTTCCGGTTAGTGTTATTTTTTTGCGCAGACCGGGCAATCGCCGTTGCGTCCCACACCGATGCTGGTCCACTCCATGTGCAAACCGTCCAGCATCAACAGGCGCCCGGCCAGCGAGGCGCCCACGCCCATCAGCAGCTTGAGCGCTTCGGCCGCCTGCATCGCGCCCACCACGCCCACCAGCGGCGCGAACACGCCCATGGTGGAGCAGGCCACGTCCTCGAACTTCTGGTCCTGCGGGAACAGGCAGGAATAGCAGGGCTGCGCGCCGCCGCGCGGATCGAACACGCTGACCTGGCCGTCGAAGCGGATCACCGCGCCCGACACCAGCGGCTTGCCCAGCGCGACACAGGCGCGGTTGACGGCGTGGCGCGTGGCGAAGTTGTCGGTGCAGTCGAGCACCACGTCGGCCTGCGCCACCAGTTCGGCCAGGCGGGCGTCGTCCACGCGCTCGGTCAGCGCGGTGACTTCGATCTCGGGATTGATCTGCGCCAGCGTGACGCGCGCCGATTCGGCCTTGGGCTGGCCGACCCGCTCCGTGGTGTGGGCGATCTGGCGCTGCAGGTTGGTGAGGTCGACGGTGTCGTTGTCGACCAGCGTGATGTGGCCGACACCGGCCGACGCCAGGTACATGGCGGCCGGCGATCCGAGGCCGCCGGCGCCGATCACCAGCGCATGCGCGGCCAGCAGCTTTTGCTGGCCTTCGATGCCGATTTCGTCGAGGAGGATATGGCGCGAGTAGCGCAGCAGTTGCGAGTCGTTCATCGTCTCAGGCCGGCGGCGCGCCCGCCGTTATTGGGTCACTGGTTGTTTCAGGGCCGGCTTCTTGTCGCTGGCCTTGGGCTTGGAATCCGGCTTGGCGGCTGGCTTGACGGCCGGCTTGCTGTCCGACTTGATCTCGCCAACCTCGCCGCCGGCGGCGGGCGCCGCCTCCACCTTCGACAGCTTGACCGGCAAGCCCTTGAAGTGGTTGATCGCCTGCGCCAGCTGGAAGTCGTCCTTTGAGCCGAATTCCACCGGCTTGGTTTTCTTCGCCAGCGAGGCCGCGCGCTGCTCGTCTTCCAGCTCGTCGCGCTGCGCGGTCAGGGCCTTCTGCGCGGCGCTGTCGCCGTCCGGGTCCTTGTCGTTGTTCAGGTGCTTTTGCAGGTCGGATTCGCGCACGCGCAGGCTGTTCAAGCCGTCGCCGTCGGCGGTTTCGTCGACCATCAAGTCCGGCACGATGCCGCGCGCCTGGATCGAGCGGTTGTGCGGCGTGTAGTAGCGCGCCGTGGTCAGCTTGACGGCGGTGTCGGCGGTCAGCTGGCGCAGCGTCTGCACCGAGCCCTTGCCGAAAGTCTGCGTGCCCATGATGGTGGCGCGCTTGTAGTCCTGCAGCGCGCCGGCGACAATCTCGGAGGCCGACGCCGAACCGGCGTTGACCAGCACGACCATCGGCACGTCCTTGAGCGCGGCCGGCAGCTTGGCCAGCGGATCGTTCTTGGCGCGCGTGGAATAGAACTCGCTGCGGCCGTAGAAGGTCTGCTTGGAGTCGAGCAGCTGGCCGTTGGTCGAGACGATCACCGAATCCTTGGGCAGGAAGGCGGCCGAGACGCCGATCGCGCCCGGCACCACGCCGCCCGGATCGTTGCGCAGGTCCAGCACCAGGCCCTTGATATGCGGGTCCTGCGCGTACAGGGCGGTGAGCTTGCGCGCCATGTCCTCGACAGTCGGCTCCTGGAACTGCGAGATGCGCAGCCACGCATAACCCGGCTCGATCATCTTGGCCTTGACGCTCTGCACGCGGATCTCCTCGCGCACGATGGTCAGGTTGAGCGGCTTGTCCTCGTCCTTGCGGCTGATGGTGACGGTGACCTTGGAGTGCGGCTCGCCGCGCATCTTCTTGACGCTTTCGTCCAGCGTCAGGCCCTTGATCGGCGTGCCGTCGATGCGGGTGATCAGGTCACCGGTCTTGATGCCGGCCTTGAAGGCGGGCGAATCCTCGATCGGCGAGACCACCTTGATGTAGCCGTCCTCCATGCCGACCTCGATGCCGATGCCGACGAATTTGCCGGCCACGGTCTCGCGCATTTCGCGGAAGGCTTTCTTGTCCAGGTAGACCGAGTGCGGGTCGAGCGAGGCCACCATGCCGGAAATGGCTTCGGTGAGCAGCTTCTTGTCGTCGACATTTTCAACGTAGTCGGTCTTGATCAAGCCGAAGACGTCGGACAGCTGGCGCAGCTCCTCCAGCGGCAGCGGCGAGCCGGTGACCTTTTGCGCGATGGCGGAAAACTGCAGGGAGACGGCAACCCCGGCCACCATCCCAAGGCCGATCAGGCCGATGCTCTTGACTTTGTTGCCCATTTTTTCCGCAAACCTTAAAACTTGACCCAGCCAGCCGGATCGAATGCCGTGCCCTGATGGCGAAGCTCAAAGTATAGCCCCGATTCCTCGTTGCCGCCGCTGTTACCTGCGCTGGCGATCGAGTCGCCGGCTTTGACGACGTCGCCGACCCGTTTGAGCAGCGACTCGCAATTGCCGTAGATGCTCCAGTACTGGCCGCCGTGGTCGACGATGATCATGTTGCCGAAGCCGCGCAGCCAGTCCGAGAAGATGACCTTGCCGCCAGCGATGGAGCGGATCTCGGCGCCCTCGCCGGTGCGGATGAACACGCCCTTCCAGCTTGGGCCGTCGCCGCGCTTGGTGCCGAACCTGGCGGCAAGCTTGCCGCTGACGGGCGCGCGCAGCTGTCCCTTAAGGCTGACGAACGGCGCGCCGGACGGCACGGTCGGCGCCAGCGCGATATCGGCCTGCTTGGCGGCCGGCCTGGCCGGCTCCTCCTCGCGCGGCGGCGGCTTGACCGGTTCCGGCGGCCGGACCGGCTGCTGCGCCACTTTCGGTTCGTCGGCGTCGATGGCGTCGGGCTTGGACGGCGGCGGCTTGATGGTGCCGGACTTGGCGGCGTTGGCCTTGGCCAGGCGCTGGCGTTCCGCCTCGGCCGCCTTGGCCTTGGCCAGTGCGCGCGCCTCGGCGTCAGCCCTGGCTTTGGCCTCGGCCCTGGCTTCCGCTTCGGCCTTGGCGCGGGCGGCGGCCAGTTCCTGGCGCTTCTTCTCGGCGGCGGCGGCGATCGCCTGTTCCTGGATCAGCTTGCCCAGCTTGTCGACCAGGCCGGTCAGGCGCTGTTCGTCGCGCTCGACGTTGCCGGCTTCCTTGCGCTGGGCCACAAGTTTCTTCGACAGCGAGGCCAGCAGCGCGGCGCGGCGCGACTTCTCCTGCTCCAGCCTGGCCTTCTGTTCCATTTCCTCGGCCGCGATTTCCTGCAGTTCGTCCTTGGCGTTCTGCGCCGCAGCCTGGTTGACCTCGACCGCCTTCAGGTTGGCGCGCAGCGAGTCCAGCAAGCGCGCCTGCGCCTGCGACACGTAGGACATCATCTGCAGGTCGCGGTTGATGCGGTTGGGGTTGTCGCCGGACAGCAGCAGCTTGATGCGGTCCTCGTTGCCGGCGACGTATTGCTCGCGCAGCAGCTTGGCCAGCTGCTGTTTCTGTTGGGCGACCGTGGCCGCCAGCTTGTCGTGTTCGACGGCGAGCTGTTGCAGCTTGGTGTTGGTGTCACCCTGCTCCTGCGCCAGGTCGCGCAGCGAGCGGTTGGCGTCCGAGATCGCCTGTTCGGACTCGGCCAGGGTGTCGGCGGCGTCGTCCTTGGCGCTCTCGGTCTTGCCGATGTCTTTCTTGAGCGCGCTGAGCTTCTGCTGCAGGCTGGCGCGCTCGGCCTCGGCCGCCGCTTTCTGCTTGCTGCGCTCGGTGGTCTTGCTGAACGGCGCGGCGTGCGCGCCATTCAACAGCATCAGCATCAGCGCCGCACTGGTGGCGGCGCCGCGCCAGCCTCGTAAGGAAAAATGCGACAAATTACTTGGCCTTGCCCTGGTTGGCCACGGCGGCTTGCGCTGCGGCGATGGCGTCGGCGTCGCCGAGATAGTAGTGGCGGATCGGCTTCAGGTCGGCGTCCAGTTCGTACACCAGCGGCTGGCCGTTCGGAATGTTCAGGCCGACGATGTCGTCATCGCTGATGCCGTCGAGCATCTTGATCAGCGCGCGCAGGCTGTTGCCGTGGGCCGAGATGATGATCTTCTTGCCGGCGCGGATGGCCGGGGCGATTTCCTCGTCCCAGGCCGGCATCACGCGCGCCACGGTGTCCTTCAGGCATTCGGTCAGCGGGATCTGCGACTTGTCCAGGCCGGCGTAGCGCGGGTCGTTGAAGGAGGCGCGGTCGTCGTTCTCGGCCAGCGGCGGCGGTGGCGTGTCGTAGCTGCGGCGCCATACCAGTACCTGGTCGTCGCCGTACTTGGCGGCGGTCTCGCCCTTGTCCAGTCCCTGCAGCGCGCCGTAGTGGCGCTCGTTCAAACGCCAGTCGTTCTTGACCGGCAGGTACATCATGTCCATCTCGTCCATGGTCAGCCACAGCGTGCGGATCGCGCGCTTGAGCACCGAGGTGTAGGCCAGGTCGAAGGTGTAGCCGGATTCCTTGAGCACCTTGCCGGCCGCCTTGGCTTCGGCGATGCCCTTCTCGGTCAGGTCCACGTCGGTCCAGCCGGTGAAGCGGTTCGAGAGGTTCCAGGTGGACTCGCCATGGCGCATGAATACGATTTTATACATTTGAACTATCTTCAAAAAGGATTGAACGGGACGGAAAACCGGTACTGCGAGAACTCTTCCAGCTTCTATTTTATAATGCGCGCATTGACTTAAACCATTGGAACCCTGTGAAATTCTTCATTGACAATATTTTCATCATCGCCATCGTGGTCCTCTCGGGCGGCGCCCTGCTCTGGCCGGTACTGACGCAGCGCGGCAAACGCGCCAGCGCGCAAGAGGTGACGCTGTTGATCAACCGCAGCAAAGCCACCGTTGTGGATGTTCGTGAAGCAACGGAATTTGCCGCTGGCCACTTGCCGGACGCCAAGAACATTCCGCTGGGCGAGCTGTCCAAGCGCATTGGCGAACTGGACAAGTTCAAGAGCAAGAGCGTGGTCCTGGTTTGCCAGAGCGGCGCGCGCGCCAACTCGGCGGCCGGCGTGCTGGCCAAGGCCGGCTTCGCGGACGTGGTCAACCTGGACGGCGGCATTGCCGCATGGCAAAAAGCCGGCTTGCCGCTGGCCAAATAAGGAGGTCAAGATGACAGCCCGTGTAATCATGTACACCACCGCCGTGTGCCCCTACTGCGTGCGCGCCGAGCGCCTGCTGGAAGCCAAGGGCGTGACCACGCTGGAAAAGATCCGCGTCGACCTTGATCCGGAACAGCGCATGCTGATGATGGAAAAGACCGGCCGCCGCACCGTGCCGCAGATCTATATCGGCGAGACCCACGTCGGCGGCTTCGACGATTTGTACGCGCTGGAGCAGGCGGGCGGCCTGACCCCCTTGTTAAACGGCTAAGCGCCCCCAAATAACAACGAGAGGGCCGCAGAAATAGTTTGAAATCTTAATGGTTTTGATACAATTGCCCTCGCGTTTGATTTGAGCTCCATACCAAGCCAACATATTCCGAGCGGCGCGTGCCGCTCGTTTTCACTATAACGAAAGCGTTCCATGTCTGACGAAAACCTGCAACCAGTATTCCAAATCCAACGCGTCTACCTGAAAGACATGTCGCTGGAACAACCGAACTCCCCAGCGATCTTCCTGGAACAGGAAGCGCCATCGATCGAAGTCGCCCTGGACGTCGGCGCCGAGCCGCTGGCCGATGGCGTGTTCGAATCGACCGTCACCATCACCGTGACCGCCAAAGTCAAAGACAAGGTCGCTTTCCTGGTTGAAGGCAAGCAAGCCGGTATCTTCGAAGCGCGCAACATCCCAGCCGAGCAGCTCGATCCGCTGCTGGGCATCGGTTGCCCGAACATCGTCTATCCTTACCTGCGCGCCAACATCGCCGACGTGATCACCCGTGCCGGTTTCCCACCAGTGCACCTGGCCGAGATCAACTTCGAAGTGTTCTACCAGCAGCGCATGCAAGCGATCGCCGACGCGGCCGCCGCAGCACCAGCAGCAACCGACGGCGCCGCGACCACGCACTAAGCCGTTTCTGAAGTACGACGCTGCCGGGCGCCACGTCCGGCAGCGGTATCACCCCGACACGCCGCGCCTTCGCGCGCTGTCCCTCTGCAAGGTAAGCCATGACTTTTCCCCGTTTGATTGCCGGTCTGACCCTGATGCTGGCGGTAAGCGCCGGGCACGCGTTCGACTTCAAAACGGTAGGCGCCGCGCCCGTGATCCTGTACGACGCGCCATCGACCAAGGGCGGCAAGCTGTTCGTGGTGCCGCGTGGTACGCCGCTGGAAGTGGTGCTGGCCTATGGCGAATGGCTCAAGGTGCGCGACGTCTCCGGCGAGCTGGCCTGGACCGAGGCCAAGGGCCTGACCGCCAAGCGCAACGTCATCATCCGCACGCCCAACCTGAAGATCCGCGCCACGCCGGACGACAGTGCCGCGCCGGTGTTCGTCGCCGACAAGGGCGTGCTGCTTGAAGTGACCGAATCGGCCGCCGGCGGCTGGCTCAAGGTGCGTCACCGCGACGGCCTGGTCGGTTACGTCAAGAATTCCGAAGTCTGGGGCATATAATTGCCGTAGCGGCGCCATCCGGCGCCGAATGAGGTCCCATGCAAGATAATCCAAACAAAGCCGCGGGCACCGTCCGCAAGGTGGCCGTGCTCGGCTCGGGTGCCTGGGGCACCGCCGTCGCCATGGCGCTGGCCCAGCGCCACGACGTCATGCTGTGGGGCCGCAACCGCGAGGCCATGCAGGACATGGCGCGCACGCGCGAGAACAGCGCCTACCTGCCCGGCCAACCCTTCCCCGCCGGCCTCCAGGTCACCGGCGATTTCGACGCCGCGCTGGCCCATGTGGCCGGCCCGGATAGCCTGCTGATCGCCGCCTGCCCGGTGGCGGGCCTGCGTCCGCTGCTGGAGCAGCTGAAGACGCGGGCGATACCGAACGTGGTCTGGCTGTGCAAAGGTTTTGAATACGGCACCGGCCTGCTGCCGCACCAGATCGTGCGCCAGGTACTGGGCGCCAGCGTGGCCGGTGGCGCCTTGTCCGGCCCGTCGTTTGCGCAGGAAGTGGCCAGGGGCCTGCCGTGCGCGCTGACCATCGCCTCCGACTCGGCCGCCTTGCGCGACTGCGTGGTGGCGGCCGTCCACGGCGGCAACATCCGCGTGTATTCCAGCGAAGACCTGGTTGGCGTGGAAGTGGGCGGCGCGGTGAAGAACGTGCTGGCCATCGCCACCGGCGTGGCCGACGGCCTGGGCCTGGGTCTGAACGCGCGCGCCGCGCTGATCACGCGCGGGCTGGCGGAAATCACCCGCCTCGGCACCGCGCTGGGCGGGCAGACCGAAACCTTCATGGGCCTGACCGGCATGGGCGACCTGATCCTGACCTGCACCGGCGACCTGTCGCGCAACCGCCGTGTCGGCCTCGGGCTGGCGCAGGGCAAGCCGCTGGACGCCATCGTGCACGAGCTGGGCCACGTGGCCGAAGGCGTGCCGTGCTCCAAGGCCGTGCGCGAACTGGCGGCGCGGATGGGCGTCGACATGCCGATCACCAACGCGGTGGCCGGCGTGCTGTTCGACGGCGACCAGCCGCAAGCGATGGTCTCGCGCCTGCTGGCGCGCGACCCCCGCGATGAAAAAGTAACGCGCTAACGTCATTCCCGCGTAGGCGGGAATGACCTGGTTAGTCCTCGGACGGCTCTTCTTTCGCGGCGCGCATCCATTCGACCAGCGGGTAGGCATCCTTCAGGCCGCTGGCGATCATCGGCACCAGCAGCTCCGGCTTGTTCAGCGGCAGGTCGACCTCGGTCCAGACAAAGAAACTCTTCAGCTTGATGTATTCGATGTGCTCGTGCTCGGGGTCGTAGCCCTTGGGTGGGCGCATCAGCTTGCCTTCGTTCTGGATGTCGCCGAAGGTGGCCTTTAATTTTTTATTCTTCAGCACCTTGCTGAAGCCGGCCGCGTCCTCGACCATGTGCTGGCGCAGCGCCTTCAGCCGCGCCGGCGGCGGCATGTATTCGCCCGCGCCGAACAGCAGCTTGCCGCTGCCGTCGATCTGCATGTAATACGTCGGCCCGCCGGCCTTGCTCGGACGGCGCAGGTCGTTCGGCGCCACCGCGGCCGAGAAGCGCGTCTTGTACGGGCTCTTGTCATGCGCGAAGCGCACGTCGCGGTTGATGCGGAACATCGCCTTCTTCGGATTGCAGAACTTGACGGCGGCGTCGAACTTGCCCAGCTCGCCTATCATCTCCGTCACCACCTGCAGGAATTCTTCGCGCAGGATGTCGTAGCGCGGTTTGTTCATGATGAACCAGGGACGGTTGTTGTTGTCCGCCAGTTCCTTGAGAAATTGAGTCAGGTCGCGCAGATGCATTCAGGTTCCTTATTTGGCGCCGGCCGGCCGCTTGCCGACCGTGATGTCGAGCGTGGTCTCGCGGCTCTTGCGCAAGATCCGCATTTTAGCGCTTCCGCCGGGAACGAGTTGGGCGATCAGATTGAGCATGTCGTTGGTGTCGGCCACCGGCTTGTCGTCCACCGACAGCAGGATGTCGCCCGGCTTCATGCCGCCCTTGTCGGCCGGGCCGTTGCGCACCACGCCAGCGATGATGGCGCCGCTCTGGCGCGTCAATCCGAAGCTCGACGCCAGCTCGGGCGTGATCTCCTGCGTCTCCACGCCGATCCAGCCGCGCACCACGTGGCCGGACTTGATGATGGCCTCCATCACCGACTTCGCGGTCGACACCGGAATGGCGAAGCCGATGCCCACCGATCCGCCCGACTGCGAGTAGATCGCCGAGTTAATCCCCAGCAGGTTGCCGCTGGCGTCCACCAGCGCGCCGCCGGAATTGCCGAAGTTGATCGCGGCGTCGGTCTGGATGAAGTTCTCGAAGTGGTTGATGTGCAGGTTGTTGCGCCCCAGCGCGGAGATGATGCCCATCGTCACGGTCTGGCCAACGCCAAACGGATTGCCGATGGCCAGCACCACATCGCCCACCCGCGCCTGCTCAGCCTGGCCCAGCACGATCACCGGCAGCTTGTCGAGCTCGATCTTGATGACGGCCAGGTCGGTCTCGGGATCGGTGCCCACCACCTTGGCGGCGGCCTTGCGGCCGTCGGCCAGGATCACCTCGATCTCGTCGGCCGCCTCGACCACGTGGTTGTTGGTCAGGATGTAGCCTTCGCCGGAGACGATGACGCCCGAGCCCAGGCTGGATTCATCGTCGTCGTTCTCGCCGTCGCGGTCGCCGAAGAATTTCTTGAAGAAGGGGTCGCGCAGCAGCGGATGCTTGCCGCGCTTGGGTTTCTTGCTGGTGATGATGTTGACCACGGCCGGCATGGCCCGCCCCGCCGCCGCCCGGTACGAGCCGACCGCCACGCCGGGCGCCTTGCCAGGCCCCGCCTCCAGCGTCACGGCCGGATGGTCGGCATTGCCGATCTGCTGGGAACGCACCGGCGCGAGCCGCTCCGGCCCCACCGCCGTGTAGACGAAATACAGTGCCAGTACGACGGTCACCGTTTGCGCAAACAATAACCAGAGTCGTCGCATAGCGTTCAGCCTGCCGCCCGGTGGACGGCGTCCTTGTTATTTCTTCAGAGAGTCGCGGATTTCGCGCAGCAGCACGATGTCTTCCGGGGTCGGCGCCGGCGCCGCGGCCGCTTCCGCCGCCACTTCCTTGGTGTTCAAATTGCGCGCCTTGTTCATCAGCCGCACCATCTGGAAGATCACGAAGGCCAGGATGATGAAGTTCAGCAGGATGGTGGCGAAATTGCCGTAGGCGAACACCGCGCCCAGCTTTTTCGCTTCGGCCAGGCTCAGGTGCGGATCCTGGCCGTTCAGCGCGATATAGTAATTGGCGAAATCGAGCCCGCCAAACAGTTTGCCGATCGGCGGCATGATGATGTCGGCCACCAGCGAGTCGACGATCTTGCCGAATGCGCCGCCGATGATCACGCCAACGGCGAGGTCGACCACATTGCCCTTCATCGCGAATTCTTTAAATTCCTGCATCATTGCCATTCTTCTATCCTCGCTCTGTGGTCATTTGTGAACAAAACTGCGTCTGGATCATACTATTTTTTCAATTGGATTCCAAACTCGCTCGCGCCATGCGCATTTGACACCGATTTACGCTATAAATTTGTCTTGCATCAATATCTATCGCTTGCGCTCCGCCAGTAGGGGATGGGCCGGCAAAATTCAAGTCCAAAACGGTGCGCAAATGCCCGCAATTGGGGTTACGGCAACGTTTTTGCTTTAATTCGTATCACGCTTACCTTATAATTTAAGGTTGCTAGAAGCGATATTCGTGCTTCAACAGGTTTCAGATTTTGTTCGCGGTTTTCGGATTTTGTTCGCACTTTGACTGATTGGGGTTTGTATGAGTATCGAAAAGCAGGTCGATTCGGGCCGACGCGGATTGCTCGTCGCAACAGGCGCGGCGGGTGGTGTAGTGGGCCTGGCAACCGCCGGGGCACTGGTAAGCACGTTCCAACCGTCCGAGCGCGCCAAGGCCGCCGGCGCACCGGTGGAAGTGGATATTTCCAGCCTCAATCCCGGTGAAATGAAAACCGTCGAATGGCGCGGCAAGCCGGTCTGGATTATCAAGCGTACCCCTGAGATGGTGGCCTCGCTGAAAAAGACCGACGGCAAAGTGGCCGACGCCGACTCCAAGCGCAACCCGGAGGAATTCACCCCGGAATACGCCCGCAACGAATGGCGCTCGCGCAAGCCGGAGATCCTGGTGGCGGTCGGCATCTGCACCCACCTGGGCTGCTCGCCATCGTCCAAATTCACTCCCGGCCCGCAGCCATCGCTGCCGGACGACTGGGAAGGCGGCTTCCTGTGCCCATGCCACGGTTCGACCTTCGACATGGCCGGCCGCGTGTTCAAGAACAAGCCGGCGCCGGACAATCTGCAGGTGCCGCGTCACATGTTCCTGAGCGACACCAAGCTGATCATTGGTAAAGACGAGAAAGGCGAGGCGTAAATCATGGCGGCTTTCAAAGAGACTAAATTCCCGGCCGATGCACCGGCCGCACAAAAAGCACTGGGCTGGGTCGACGACCGCTTCCCGCTGACCAAGCTGTGGAACGACCAATGGGGCAAATACTACGCCCCGAAAAACTTCAACTTCTGGTACATCTTCGGCTCGCTGGCCATGCTGGTGCTGGTGCTGCAGATCGTCACCGGCATCTTCCTGACCATGCACTACAAGCCGGACGC
This sequence comes from Duganella vulcania, assembly GCF_009857655.1. Classification (NCBI taxonomy): domain Bacteria; kingdom Pseudomonadati; phylum Pseudomonadota; class Betaproteobacteria; order Burkholderiales; family Oxalobacteraceae; genus Duganella; species Duganella vulcania. Next base: position 42,351 of record NZ_WWCX01000028.1, on the reverse strand, counting down.
CAACCTGGCCTTCGGTTCGGTCGAATACATCATGCGCGAAGTACCGTGGGGCTGGCTGGTGCGCTACATGCACTCGACCGGCGCATCGGCCTTCTTCATCATCGTCTACCTGCACATGACGCGCGGCCTGCTGTACGGCTCGTACCGCAAGCCACGTGAACTGATCTGGCTGTTCGGTTTCGCCATCTTCCTGTGCCTGATGGCCGAAGCCTTCTTCGGCTACCTGCTGCCATGGGGCCAGATGTCGTACTGGGGCGCCCAGGTGATCGTCAACCTGTTCGGCGCCATCCCGCTGATCGGCCCTGACCTGTCGCTGTGGATCCGCGGCGACTACGTGGTGTCCGACGCCACCCTGAACCGCTTCTTCGCCTTCCACGTGATCGCGATCCCGCTGGTCCTGCTGGGTCTGGTGGCTGCCCACCTGATCGCGCTGCACGAAGTCGGCTCGAGCAACCCGGACGGCATCGAAGTGAAGGAAAACCTGGGCGCCGACGGCCACCCGGTCGATTCCATCCCTTCGCACCCTTACTACACCGTGCACGACCTGTTCGGCGTCTCGATCTTCCTGCTGATCTTCAGCACCGTGGTGTTCTTCGCCCCGGAAATGGGCGGCTACTTCCTGGAATATAACAACTTCCTGCCGGGCGACTCGCTCAAGACCCCGCTGCACATCGCGCCGACCTGGTACTTCACCGCGTTCTACTCGGTGCTGCGCGCCACCACCGCCGACTTCATGTGGGTGCTGATGTTCTTCGTGGCCGGCTATGTGGTGTTCATCTGGCTCAAGTCGCGCCTGTCGAGCGCGGTCAAGACCGCCATCGCCGCGATCGCGCTGGTGGCCATCGTCGGCATGCTGCCGCAGGTGCTCGACGCCAAGTTCTGGGGCGTGGTGTTCTTCGGCGGCTCGGTGGTGATCCTGGCCTTCCTGCCATGGCTGGACAAGTCGCCGGTCAAGTCGATCCGCTACCGCCCGAGCTGGCACAAGTATGTGTACGCCGTGTTCTTCTTCTGCTTCCTGTCGCTGGGCTACCTGGGTACCCTGCCACCGACCGAAGGCCGCACGCTGTTCTCGCAAGTATGCACCCTGCTTTACTTTAGCTTCTTCCTGTTCATGCCTTGGTGGAGCGCCATGGGCACGTTCAAGAAGGTCCCGGACCGCGTAGTGTTCCACGCGCACTGATCGACGCCTCCCGCTAAAGTACACAAAGGACATTACATGAATTTTTCTAAAAAACTGCTCGCCATCCTGGCCCTGGTGCCAGGCCTGGTACTGGCCAATGAAGGCGGCGTCGCCCTCGACAAGGCGCCTGACCGTTCGAATAACATGGCGGCCCTGCAAAACGGCGCCAAACTGTTCGTCAACTACTGCCTGAACTGTCATAATGCGTCCTCGATGCGCTACAACCGTCTGCGCGACCTCGGTCTGACGGAAGAGCAAATCAAGGCCAACCTGCTGTTCACCGGTGACAAGGTCGGCGAAATGATGACCACCACGATGAACCCGAAAGACGCGAAAGCATGGTTCGGCGTGGTGCCGCCGGACCTGTCGGTGATCGCGCGCGCGAAAGCCTCGGGCGCCGGCAGCGGCGGCGACTACCTGTACACCTACCTGCGCACCTTCTACAAGGACGACACCCGCCCGACCGGCTGGAACAACCTGGTGGTCAACAACGTGGCGATGCCGCACGTGTTGTGGGAACTGCAGGGCGTGCAGAAGGTCAAGATGGAAGAAGTGGCCGACCCGCACGAAGAAGGCAAAAAGATCCATCGCTTTGCCGGCTTCGAGCAAGTCACGCCGGGCAAAATGAGCAAGCTGGAATACGACACTGCGGTGGCCGACCTGGTCGGTTACATGGAGTGGATGGCGGAGCCTGCAGCGCAGACCCGCAAAAAACTGGGCGCATGGGTGGTGCTGTTTATGGCCGGCTTCGCCTTCCTGGCATGGCGCTTGAACGCGTCGTTCTGGAAAGAAGTTAAATAATCGAGAGTGCCGGCTAGCCGGCGCTTGTTTTGCGATGCCCGCGTTGGCGGGCGATCGATCCGGGGTGATCCGTTCGCGGCTTCACCCCCTTTGTTCTTCTAAGGAACTATAAAAATGATGGTTCTCTATTCGGGTACAACCTGCCCATTTTCGCAACGCTGCCGTCTGGTCCTGTTTGAAAAAGGCATGGACTTCGAAGTGCGCGATGTCGACCTGTTCAACAAGCCGGAAGACATCTCGACCATGAATCCCTATGGTCAGGTGCCCATCCTGGTGGAACGTGAATTGATCCTGTACGAATCGAACATCATCAATGAGTACATCGACGAACGCTTCCCGCATCCGCAGCTGATGCCGGCCGATCCGCTGATGCGCGCCCGTGCGCGCCTGATGCTGTTCAACTTCGAGAAAGAATTGTTCGTCCACGTGCACGTGCTGGAAAGCGAACGCGCCAAGAGCAACGACAAGAGCCACGACAAGGCGCGCGCGGAAATCCGCGACCGCCTGACCACGCTCGCGCCGCTGTTCCTGAAGAACAAGTACATGCTGGGCGATGAGTTCTCGATGCTGGACGTGGCGGTCGCGCCGCTGCTGTGGCGCCTGGATCACTACGGCATCGAACTGTCGAAGACCGCAGCCCCGCTGATGAAGTACGCCGAGCGCATCTTCTCGCGCCCAGCCTACATCGAAGCGCTGACGCCGTCGGAAAAGGTCATGCGCCGTTAATCGGACGCAGGCCGATTTACTTGAAGTCTATCGGCGCGTTTGCCGGCCTTAGCGGGCGGCGCGCCGGGTTCTACTGCAGTCTGGAAGACCATGTCTGAAATCTCAACCAAGCCCTACATGCTGCGCGCCATTTATGAGTGGTGCACGGACAGCGGCTATACGCCCTACCTCGCCGTCAAGGTCGACGCCTCGACCACGGTACCGATGGAATATGTGAAAAAAGGCGAAATCGTCCTCAACATCAGCTTCGGCGCCACCTCGGGCCTGAAGATGGACAACGACAGCATCCGCTTCCACGCGCGCTTCGGCGGTGTGTCGCGGGAGATCTACGTCCCGGTCAACAACGTCATGGCGATCTACGCCAACGAGAACGGCCAGGGGATGGCGTTCGAGCCGCAACTGGGCTTCGCCGAGCCGCCGGCCGATGAGGAAACCAGCGCGCCGGCACCGGTGCTGGCCGCCGTTCCAGCGCCCGCGCAAGAGGCTAAAACCGAGGCGCCAAGCGCTCCGGACGACGATACCGACCCGCCAAAAAAGGGTGGCCGGCCTACTCTCACGCGAATTAAATAGCGTATAATTCGCCCCGTACAAGTTTCGCCGACTTAGCTCATTTGGTAGAGCAGTTGATTTGTAATCATCAGGTGGCCAGTTCGAAACCGGCAGTCGGCACCATGAAATACTCGGTAATATTTAAGGGTTACACGTTTCGACGTGTAACCCTTTTTGTTCTATGGCTCCTTGCGATGCTCCATGTCACCGCTGTGTAACCGGTGCTGTTGTGGCGGCTGCCTGATGTCAACCAGTCCTGCGGCTTCCTGATCAGTCAGTGTTTGCCTTTGTCGTTAGGAGCGGGTATCCGGATGACGGATAAATTCGGATAGATTGAATTTATCTGAAATTCAGCTAAACTCAGTTTATCTGAATAACGGATACCTTCCATGCCAACTGCCCCCGCATCCCAGCTTATCATCACCACGCCACAGCTAGGTCAGTTGCTCTTGTCTACGCGTAAGCGGCGCAAGCTCACGCAGACCGCCGTGGCGCAGCGGCTTGGCCTGAGCCAGAACCGCATTTCGCACCTGGAGCAACATCCGGATGAAATCAGCGTCAAGCAGTTGCTCAGCTGGTGCTCGGCAATCGGGCTGGAGCTGCGGCTCGGGGAGCGAATCGAGGACGGGCCGAGCAGCTCCGCTGAGTGGTAATCATGGGCCGCCGCGCGCATCACCAAACACTGCACCTCTGGGCAAATGGGGACTATGTCGGGCGCTGGACGGTCAAAGCCTCTGGCGACTCCGAGCTGCAATACGACGAAGCCTGGTGCAAGTCCCCACGTGGGCGCCCAATCTCGCTATCGCTGCCGTTCAATCTTCATAACGAACCGCTAAAGGGAGACCGCGTCTCCCACTACTTCGATGGACTGCTGCCGGACAGCGACACCATACGCAAACGCCTTGCAGTCCGGTTCAGGACTGGCTCCACCGATGCGTTTGACCTTCTCGCGGCCGTCGGTCGGGACTGCGCTGGTGCTTTGCAGCTTCTGTCCGAGGGTGTCAACCCCGAAGGACAGGACAAGGTCGACGGCATAGTGGTTGATGATGAGGCCATTGAGCGGCACCTGCTGGACGTGGTTGATCCAGGCCACTACAGCGCCATGCCGGACCCCGATGACGATTTCAGGATCTCGCTGGCCGGCGCGCAAGAGAAGGACGCGTTCCTGTGGTGGGATGGAAAATGGATGAAGCCGCGGGGCGCCACACCGACGACGCATATCTTCAAGCTCCCCATCGGCCTGGTTGGCGGGAGAAAAGCGGACTTCTCCACATCGGTCGACAACGAGTGGCTATGCCTGCGGCTGTTCAAGGAATACGGGTTGCCGACAGCGAATGCGCAGATCGCGACATTCGGCTCACAGCGGGTACTCGTCGTCGAGCGCTTCGACAGGACAACGTCGCGCGATGGGAAGCAGCTGTTCCGGCTGGTTCAAGAGGATTTTTGTCAGGCGACGGGCACCTCGCCGCTGATGAAATACGAAAACGAAGGCGCTCCGGGCCTGCAACAGATGTTCACCTTGCTGCAGCAGTCGCAACAGGCGGTCGCGGACATGCACACACTCATGGCCACGCAGCTTCTGTTCTGGATGCTGCGTGCGCCGGATGGTCACGCCAAGAACTTCAGCATCCAGCTACTCGCCGGCGAGCAGCGCTTCAAGATGACGCCTGTCTATGACGTGATGTCGGCCTACCCTGCCATTGGCAATGGGCCGAACCAGTGGGCCGAGCAGGACGTCAAGATGGCCATGGCGCTACTCGGGAAGAACAGGCACTACCTGGCACACAGCATCATGCGACGCCACTTCAACAGCACGGCGAAGAAGGTCGGCTACGGCGACAACGCCGAGCCTCTGATCCAGGACTTCATTACCCGCACACCTGGGATTGTGGACAAGGTCCGCACGGAGCTGCCAGCCGGGTTCTCGGAAAAAGTCGCCGACCGAATTCTAGGTGGAATTCTGGCAGCAGCGCACGCCCTGGAACGGATGTCGCCAGTCTGATCGCGTACTTAACCGCGGTGCCGGCCGCCGATCCCCCCCCCCCCTACTATCGCGCCACGTCCGCTGCTTGTTCGGCGGGCATGGACGGTCCGATATTTCGGGCCAGGAAAGCTTCGATGTGCTTCCACAGATCGATGCGGTTGGCCTGGGTTTTCCAATCGGTCACGCTGGGCGAATAGGTCAGCCATTCCACGCGGGGATTGGTGGCGCTGAGCTTTTCGTAAAACTTGAGGCCGTCGGAGAACGGCACGCGTTGGTCTTCCTTGCCGTAGGCGAGCAGCACCGGCTGGTGTATGCGCGCTGCGTTCTGTAGCGGCGACGCGTCGTTGAACTGTGCCGCGTCCGACTTTGGATCGCCGACGATGGCGCGTAGTTCCGTCGTTGCGCGCGCGGCGGCAAGGCTGTCCGCATCGTACTTGAATATGGCGCCGATATCGGTGATGCCGGACCAACTGATGCCACATTTGAATACCTGTGGATCGCGGATCAGTCCCATCATCGCGGCATAACCACCGTAGCCCGGACCCGCGATGCAGACGCGCGCTGGATCGGTATAACCCTGCTGCACCGACCATTTGACTGCGTCGGCAATATCGTCCTGGATGGAGCGTCCCCATTGTTTGGCGCCAGCCTCCCTATGGGCGCGGCCAAAGCCGGCCACGCCTCGCGGATCAGGTCGCAGCACAAGATAGCCACGCGATGCCAGGAACTGCACTTCATCGTTCCACGCCCAGGACCCATTGCGCGTCCACTGCGTTTCCCCCATCAGCACCACGGTCGGCAGCATCTTCTTCGGTCCCGCAGCGGGCAAGGTGACATAGGCCGGTATCTTCATGCCGTCGCGTGCTGGATAACGGATCATCTCCGAGGTCGCCATGCGCGTGACGTCAATATCGGGATGGGCTCCGCCCAGCATCAGCAAGGTCTTGGCCTCCCGGTTGTAGAGCAGGTATATATGGCTGTGCACATCCGAGTAGCTGTCGATGACCACGAAAGGTGTCGTATTGTGATCACCGTACGAGAGATTGTTGACCCTGCCGGGCAGCAGCGCATCAACGTCGGCCTGCAGCTGCTTCATTTCTTTGTCGAACCACACCGTGGTTTCGCTTTCGAGATTGAGCTTAAAACCCAGCATCCGTTTTTCGTCCACCAGGAAGTGACCATCGGCGTCGAAACCTGGCGCCGTGATGAGCGGCCCGGGAATGATGGCATTTTTTTTCAGGTCGTAGCGATAGACGGACGATTCGTTGGCGCCGTTGTAGGCGCGTATGTACAGCATGCCATCGACGAACAGCAGCGGCTCGAAAGCTTCCGGGCTCAGCGGGCTAAAGGCGGCGATCTGGCGCCAGTTGCCATCGTCTTCGTAAAACACAACGTTTTCGTCTTTATGCCTCGCTACGGCGATGCGCGGATCGCCGGCGGCGTCGATCAACCAGTTGAAGGTTTTGAGGGGCGCCTGCATGGCGGTGCGCGCACCATTGCGGGTGTTAAGACGCACCAGCTCGACCCGGTCCTCCCAGCGCTCCATCGCGAACATGGCCTCCCGCTTGCGCGCGGCGAAACCATGCATCGACAAGCTAGCCAGCGTGCCGCTGTTGTTGGAGGAATCGGTATCGGCAAAGGAGCGTGGTTGTTTGATGGTTTCCGTCAGCGCGGAAAACTTGCTGCCGTCGCGGTCCACCGCATACAGGCCCGGTACGCCGATGTCGCCATCATGGTCGACGTTGATGATCGAAAAGGCCAGGCGTTTGTCGCTCAGCCAATAGAAGTGTTCGATATCGGCGTTGCGATAGTTGGCTACCGCCTTCTGTTCGCGCGTCTCGGTATTGAGGATCACCAGCATGCTGCGGCCATTTGGCGACTGCGTGCGCATCGCAACGAAATGACCATCGGGGGAGATGGTGGCGCCCGTCATCTCGGGTCTTTTGAAGAAATCCTCGATTGGAAGGAGAGCGGGCTCCGCAGCCAGCGCCCCGCTGATTGCGAGCGAGCAGGCGATGAGCACGGCCGAGCGCCAGGGGGCTGAAGTCATTGTCGAGTATGAAGATGTTAAAAAATTAATTCTAGCAGAATGCCAGTCCATTGAAAGGCTTTTAACATCTGCGCCTGGCATTCGCCATGACACGCAGCGCACAGCCCGAATCAGCCCAGCCGTCCAGTCAGCCACAGCGCGACGTTGCTGGCGTATCGATGAACCGAACGCATTGCGTGAGGCGTCGTCGCCAGACTATTCCCCGGCGCCTCGCTCACGAAATCCGGGCAGCCTGAGGCAGGGTTCCAGTTGTAGTCGGCGAAGTGGTGGAAGGTGGACTCTGCAATCACCGGTCCGTTGCCGGCGGACGCTTCGATTGCGACGGCGATATTGAACGGGTTGCCGGTGGCCTTGCTGATGCCGGTGGCGATCACGCGTGCATTCGCCACGCCGGCGGGCGCGTCGACCGCGCCTTCATGCGGATGGGCCGGCAGATAATGCAACAAGCCGTCTTCGGACTCGGCATCGCGCAACACGGGATGCGCCGGACTAACAATGTTGATGCGCTGGGCGTCGCCGTTGGCGCCCGAATGAAAATTTGGCCACAGGATTTGCGGCGTGCCGCGATCGTCCGGCGCGGGCGGCAAGCTGCCCGCGACGCGATTATGGTTATGGAAAATATGCATGGCGCCGATCACGTCTATCGAGCAGATGGAGCAGCCCAAATCCATGTGGTCGCGCGTGATCATCAAGCCGCCGCCCCGGCGGTGAAACGCGGAGAGTCCCGCGCGGTCATCGGCGTGCAAGCCGTCGCCGGTGTCGACCGCGAACAGCCATACCTGGCCGTAGTCCGACTCCGCCAATGTGGACAGCACCGGATCGGCGCTGCCGACACTGACGCGATCGCGCGCAGTGACCTCGAACAGCGGCTGGCCATCGTCGCCGGTCAAGCCGGCCAGCAAGTCGCGCAGCAAAGAGAAGCGGCCGATATGCCAGTCATTGTCGGTGCTGACGATGGTGGTCTGCAAAAGAATCTTGATGGGCTTGTTCATGGCGCCTTCCTTACAATTTGTGGTCGATGGCCATTACATTACAACAGCCTTGGTTGAATACCCGCTGGACCTTCACGCTCCGGACCGAGATCGGACCATGGACCGCCGCCGGCGTCAAGCGCAAGCGGATTTCCACAATCCACTCATCTGCCCACCGCAAAGGCGATCGGCGCAACCGGCGCGCCCTCCCTGTGATATCAATTTCGATATCAAGCGCGAAAAAAAAGTGATTGGTTAATTGATAATGCAAGGACTACATTTGTCGTATTAAAAAATGTTACCGCAAACATTTTTAGCTTCACTAACATGAAGGCTAACATGCGACATAAAAAGGCCCGCCTACAGGGCCGAACAGGAGACACGTATCGCGGATGGAAGCGCTTGGCCGTGCAGGCCCTGGTGCTGGCTGCTGCCATTCCGCTTCCCGTCCACGGCGCAGACGTGCGCGGTGACGCCCAGGCGCACGCCCACCGCCTGGTGGCGCAACTGACGCTGGACGAAAAGATCAATCAGTTGCTGAACGTGGCGCCCGCCGTGCCGCGCCTGGGCATCCCGGCCTACAACTGGTGGACCGAGTCGCTGCACGGCGCACTGGGGCCGCTGCCCACCACCAACTTCCCCGAACCGATAGGCCTGGCCGCCAGTTTCGACGCGCCGCTGCTGCACCAGGTGGCCGCCGCCATCAGCACCGAAGTGCGGGCCCTGCACACGCTGGGCCGCGAGACCGGGCACCTGGGACGCATCGGCACCGGGCTCGACACTTGGTCGCCCAACATCAACATCTTCCGCGACCCGCGCTGGGGACGCGGCCAGGAAACCTATGGCGAGGACCCTTACCTGACCGCGTCGCTGGGCGTCGCTTTCATCCGCGGCATCCAGGGCGGCAATCCGGACCTGCCCGACGTGATCGCCACGCCCAAGCACTTCGCCGTGCACAGCGGCCCGGAATCGACACGCCATGCGGCGAACGTGTTCGTTTCCGCGCATGATCTCGAGGACACCTATCTGCCGGCCTTCCGCGCCGCCATTGTCGATGCCAAGGCCGGCTCCATCATGTGCGCCTACAACCGCATCAACGGCCAGCCGGCCTGCGGCAGCGAGCTGCTGATGCAGCAGCATCTGCGCGGTGCCTGGGGCTTCAAGGGCTATGTGGTTTCCGATTGCGACGCGGTGACCGACATCTCGGAACGCCACAAGTACGCCGCCGACCCCGCCGCCGCCGTGGCGGTGGCGCTGAAGGCCGGCACCGACAACGAGTGCAATACCAAGACCCTGGGCGAAACGCCGGGCCTGGCGGAGCGCTATCGCGAAGCCTGGCAGCGCGGCCTGATCAGCATGGCCGACATCGACCAGGCCCTGGTGCGGCTGTTCTCGGCGCGCTACCGCAACGGCGACCTGGCCGGCCTGCCGCAGCGCCAGGCCCATGCGGTGCCGGTCAGCGCCATCAACACGCCCGCGCACCAGGCACTGGCGCTGCAGGCGGCCACGCGCAGCCTGGTGCTGCTGAAGAACGACGGCGTGCTGCCGCTCAAGCCGGGACTGAAACTGGCGCTGATCGGCCCGCTGGCGGACGCCACCCGCGTCCTGCGCGGCAATTACTCGTCGACCCAGTCGGCGCCGCCGGTATCGGTGCTGGAGGGCTTGCGCCGCGTGCTGCCGCAGGCGCGGATCACGCTGGCGCCGGCCGGCGCCTCGATCACCGATGGCGATCCGGTGCCGGCCTCCGCCCTGCGCGCGCCGGATGGACAGCCGGGCTTGCGCGTCGAGTACTTCAACCGCAACGGTGAACAATACGACAGCAAGCCGGCGCTGAGCGTCAACGAACCGGGACTCGAGGCGCACGGCCTGCAATTCAAGGCGGTCGCCGATCATCACAAGGTCACCTGGGATGGCGAGCTGAGCGTTCCGGAAAGCGGCTTGTACCGGCTGGGTGTCAGCGGCGTCAAGGGTGCGCTGAAGGCAGGCGGCAAGGCGCTGGTCGAGGCCAGCGAGTATTCGCAATGGGGCGAGCCGCTGAAACTGACCACGGTGCGGCTGGAACAAGGCCAGCGCTATCCGCTGCACTTCGAGGCGGAGTCCGGCGGCAGCGGCGTGCCCGGCCTGTTCTGGAAGCGCATCTCCAGCGACGCCGATGCCGACCTGCGCCGCGCCACCGCGGACGCCGACGTGATCGTTGCCGTGGTCGGCCTGACGTCGGACCTGGAAGGCGAGGAAATGGCGATCAAGGTGGACGGCTTCGAGGGCGGCGACAAGACATCGCTGGACCTGCCGGCCGAGCAGCGGCAACTGCTGGAACGCGCCAAGGCGCTGGGCAAGCCGCTGGTGGTGGTGCTGATGAACGGCAGCGCGCTCGACCTGTCGTGGGCCAAGGACAACGCCGCCGCCATCCTGGAGGCCTGGTATCCCGGCCAGTCGGGCGGCCTGGCGATTGCCGATGTGCTGACCGGCCGCGCCGATCCGGGCGGCCGCCTGCCGCTGACCTTCTACCGCAACGTGGCCGACCTGCCGCCGTTCGACGACTACGGCATGCGTGGCCGCACCTACCGCTACTACAACGGCACGCCGGTCTATGCCTTCGGCGCCGGGCTCAGCTACACGAGCTTCGGCTACGCGCCGCTGCACATCGCGCCGGTGGATGGCGCGCCGGAAAACGGCGTGACGGTGACCACGCAAGTGACCAACACCGGCGGCCGCGACGGCGACGAAGTGGCGCAGCTGTACCTGACGCCGCCGGCCTTCGAGGGTGCGCCACGGCTGGCGTTGCGCGGCTTCCAGCGCGTCACGCTGAAGGCGGGCGAGAGCCGCAAGATCAGTTTCCGCCTGACGCCGCGCGACCTGAGCTTTGTCACGCGCGACGGCCAGCGCCAGCTGACACCGGGACAGTACCAGCTGAGCGTGGGTTCCGGGCAGCCCGGCACGGGCGTGGCGGGACAGCAGGCGCCCATGGAACTGAAGCGCACCGTGTCATTGCAGCGATGACAGGGAGCGGCTAAACATCAACCGTTACAAGGAGAGAAGCGACCGGACATCAAACCGTTAGACCACGTACAAGCAACTCAATATAAAAAATACGGAGACTTTATGCAGAAACCTTTTCAACGTCGTTTGATGTACCTGGCCGTTGCCAGTGCATGCAGCGCGCTGGCCATGCCCGGCCACGCACAGCAGGCGCCAGTTCCCGGCACCGAAGGCCCGCAAGTTATCGTGACAGGCATCCGTGCCAGTATGCAGTCAACCCTGAACCTGAAGCGCAACTCGGACGGCATCGTCGATGGCATCGTTGCCGAAGACATGGGCAAGTTCCCCGATACCAACCTGGCCGAATCGCTGCAGCGGATTTCCGGCGTCTCGATCGACCGCAGCAATGGCGAAGGGCAGAAAGTCACCGTGCGTGGCCTGGGTCCGGACTTCAACCTGGTGCTGCTGAACGGCCGCCAGATGCCCACCACCGACCTGAGCGATTTGTCCGGCCGGTCGTTTGACTTTTCGAACCTGGCGTCGGAATCGATTTCGCAACTGCAGGTGTACAAAACCGGCCGCGCCGACAGCCCGACCGGCGGCATCGGCGCCACCATCAACGTGGTCACCGGCCGTCCGTTCGACAATCCCGGCATGCACTCCAGCATCGGCGTCAAGGCGGTCAAGGACACCTCGAACGACCATCTGCCTGCTGGCGTGAAGGGCGACAGCGTCACCCCGGAAGTGTCCGGCATCTACTCGAACACCAGCGCCGACGGCCGCTTTGGCGTGTCGTTGAGCGCCAGCTTCCAGTCGCGCGATTCCGGCTTCAACCGCGCCGGCCTGTTCAACGGCTACCAGGGTCCGTATCTGGGATCGGCGGTCATCGACGGACAGACCCTGCCGCAGCCTGGCAAGCCCGGCTCGCAGAACATCACCAATCGTCCGGCACAGGACGCGCTGTATTCGATTCCACAAAATATGAACTACAACGTTGCCGCGGTCCAGCGGCAGCGCACCAACGGCCAGCTGACCTTCCAGTTCCGCCCGGTGAAGGACCTGACCACCACGGTCGACTACACCTATTCGGAAAACAAGATCCAGACCAAGCGTAACGAACTCAGCGTATGGTTCGCGCAGACGCCGACCTCGACCAGCAGCTGGCCGAGCGGCCACGTGGTCAGCCCGCTGACCTATTCGGAGGTCTACCCGACGCCGCAGGATATCTCGGTGGTGGGCAGCGACTTCGCCACCAAGACCAAGAACCAGTCGATCGGCTTCAACGCCGCCTGGAAAGTCCGCCCAGGCCTGAAGCTGGAGTTCGACGCCCACCACTCCACCGCCGAGTCGGGCTCGGACAGCCCGTTCGGCAGCGAGAACGCGCTGTCCAACGCCAGCTTCAGCCGTGGCACGACCAAGGTCGACTTCACCCACGAGCTGCCGATCCTGAGCATGCCGGCCGCCAACCTGGCCGCCGCGCCGATCCAGGCCGCCGGGTCGTGGTTCCACAACGGCTACGAGAAATCGGTCATCAAGCAGGCGCAGGCAAAAGGCAGCCTGCAGTTGATGGAGGCATCCGAGCTGAACTTCGGCGTCGGCTATACCGACACCACCAACCGCTCGACCTTCTCCAATGTGCAGAACAACACCTGGGGCGGCGCGACCAAGGCGTCGGACTATCCGGCCAGCCTGTTCCAGGCCAATTCCCTGCCCTCGTTCTTCAACAAGCTGGGCGGCGCCAACTCGCCCGACCTGTTCGCCACGCTGTACACCTTCGACTTCGCCAAGGTGCGCCAGGTGACCGCGAACGCGGTGGGCAACCAGGCCGCGTATCTTCCTAACTTCGGCGTTCCCGACACCGACCGCACGCTGCAGGAAAAAACCACGTCGGCCTACCTGTCCCTCAGCAGCGATTGGGATCTCAAGATTCCGGTCCACACGTCGGTCGGGGTGCGGGTGGAACGTACCCAGGTCAGCTCGGTCGCCCAGGTGCTGCCGGCCAGCGCGGTGGTGTGGGTGGCGCAGAACGAGTTGCCGCTGACCTTCGGCGGCCAGGCATTCAGCAACACCGATGCGTCCTACACCAACGTGCTGCCGGCCCTCAACCTGGATGCCGACCTGCGCAGCGACATGAAGCTGCGGGCCAGCCTCGGCGCCACCATCGGCCGCGCGCGCTACGATCAGCTGCAAGGCGGGCTGACGCTGGGCACCATCGCCAACGTCTTCACCGGCGGCAGCGCCTCGGTCGGCAACCCGGCGCTGAAGCCGGTCAAGTCGAAGAACCTGGATCTCTCGTGGGAATGGTATTACAACAAGCAGAGCCTGTTGTCGCTGGCGTTCTTCCGCAAACAGCTGGACAACTACGCCGGCCAGACCCTGGTCTCGCAGACGCTGTACGACCTGCACACGCCGATCGGCGGCGCCTACTACAAGGCTGCGTTGTCGAACGGCTGCGGCGCCGCCGATACCAACTGCATCCGCAATTACATCCTGGGCCACTTCGACGGCCAGCCAGGCGTGAAGAAAACCGGGGTCAAAGGCGATGGCATGCTGGACGGTACCATCACCGGCCTGTCGACCGACCCGCTGCTCAACTTCCAGACCACCACCTATGCCAACCAGAAATCGGCCAACGTCAGTGGCGCCGAGGTCAACGTGCAGCACATGTTCGGCGAAAGCGGTTTCGGTGTGCAGGCGAACTACACGTACGTGCACTCGCCGCTGAAGTACAACAACGCCGACGTCAACGACCAGTTCGCCATTCTCGGCTTGAGCAACTCAGCCAACGTGGTGGGCATCTTCGAGAACAAGCAATGGTCGGTGCGGGTGGCGTACAACTGGCGCGACGAGTTCCTGGCCGCGACAGTCGACGGCAACAACCGCGCGGCGCCGGTGTACACCGACGCCTACGGTCAGGTCGACGTCAGCGTGGGCTACAACTACAACAAGAACCTGAGCTTCCAACTTGAGGCGATCAACCTGAACGATGCCACCCAGCGCCAGCATGGCCGCACGTTCGCATCGACCTTGAATGTGACGCAGGCCGGACCGCGTTACATGATCGGCGCGCGCTACAAGTTCTAAGCACTACACCATCGTCTCGCGGCCACGCTCGTGGTCTTAGCCGCTCCCCGTAAAGGGAGCGGCTTTTTTGCTTATGACACCATCAGCTTGACGGATTTCAGCTGCACGCTGTCCGGGCCGGCATGGATGGTAAAACTGCCCGGCTCGACGACCCGCTTCATGTCGATGTTGTAGAACCACAGATCGGCCGGCGTGATGTCGAAGGACAGCGTGCGTTGCTCGCCCGGTTGCAGCGTCACGCGCTTGAAGGCCTTCAGCTCCAGCACCGGACGGGTGACCGAGCTGACGTCGTCGCGGATATAGATCTGCACCACTTCGTCGCCGGCCAGCTTGCCGGTGTTGCGCACGTCCACTTCGACCCTGGTCGATTCGCCGGCATGGATGCTGGCCTTGGCCAGGCGCGGCGCCGAGATGTCGAAGCTGGTGTAGCTCAGGCCGAAGCCGAAGGGATACAGCGGCTTGGTCACGCCGTCGATGTAGCCGCGGCGCGCGGAAGGCTTGTGGTTGTAGAACACCGGCAGCTGGCCGACGCTGCGTGCGATCGACACCGGCAGCTTGCCGCCCGGGTTGGCGCGGCCGAACAGCAGGTCGGCGGCGGCGTGGCCGGTTTCCTGGCCCATGTACCAGCCTTCGATCAGCGCGTCGGCCTTTTCCGCCAGCAGGTTGACCGACAACGGGCGGCCGTTCAGCAGGAACACCACGGTCGGCTTGCCCAGCGCGAAAATGGCGCGCGCCAGGTCGTTCTGCTGGCCCATCAGGTCCAGGCTGTCGCGGTCGCCCAGGTGGTTGTCGGCCCAGGCCTCGCGGCTGGTCTGCTCGTTGTCGCCGAGGACCATGATGATGGTGTCGGCCGACTTGGCCGCCTCCACCGCCTCGGCGATCAACCTGGCGTTGACGTCCGGCGCCGTGAACCTGATCTCGTCCGCGCCCCAGACGTGGCCTTCGGTGATGCGCACGCCTTCCGCGTAGCGCAGTTCAAAACCCTGTGCCCGGCTCTCGGCCAGCAAGCCGTCGTGGATCGACACCACATGGCGCGGCACATCGGAATAGCCGCCGATCGGGCAGTCCTTGGCGTGGGTGCCGAGCAGCAGCACCTTGCCGACCTTCTTCGGATCCAGCGGCAGCAAGCCCTTGTCGTTCTTCAGCAGCACCGGCGTACGGGTCGCGGCGCGGCGCGCCAGCGCGACCGCTTCCGGCGTCGCGGTCAGGCCGTCGGCGGCCTTGGCATCCACATAGGGCTGTTCGAACAGGCCGGCCAGGAATTTCAGTTCCAGGATGCGGCGCACGACGGCATCGATTTCTTTTTCGGCGATCTTCTTTTCGCGCACCAGTTCGCCCAGCGTCTTGTAGGCCAGGCCGTCCGGCGTTTCGATATCCACGCCGGCCTTGAAGGCAACCAGCGCGGCCTCCTTCGGCGTGGCGGCCAGCTTGTGGCGGCTGATCAACTCGTTGATGCCGAAATAGTCCGACACCGTCACGCCCTTGAAGCCCCACTCCTCGCGCAGCACCTTGGTCAGCAGCCAGCGGTTGGCGTGCGAGGGGACGCCGCCGATCTCGTTATACGACGGCATCACGGCGCTGATAGGGGTTTCCTTGACCAGCTTCTCGAACGGCGGGAAGAACTCCTCGCGCAGCGTGCGCTCGCTGACTTCGGCCGGGCCGATGTTGGTGCCGCTCTCCGGCTGGCCGTGTCCGGTCATGTGCTTCAGCGTGGCGAATACCTTGTCCTTGCCCAGCTGTCGCGATTCGCCCATGAAGCCCAGAACGGCCGCCTTGCCCATCTCGCCACACAGGTGCGGGTCTTCACCGTAGGTTTCCTCGATGCGGCCCCAGCGCGGCTCACGCGCCACGTCCACCACCGGCGCCAGCGCCAGGTTGGCGCCGCGCGCGCGCATCTCGCGCGCGGCGGCGCTGAACACGTCGCGCACCATGCCGGTATCGAACGACGACGCCAGGCCGATCGCCTGCGGGAAGCTGGTCGCGTCGCGGGCCACGTAGCCGTGCAGCGACTCCTCGTGCATCAGCAAGGGGATGCCGAGGCGGGTTTGCTCGAGTGCCCATTTCTGCATGGCGTTCACATAGGTCGCGGTTTCAAACGCATTGCGGTTGCCCACCGCACCGGTGTCGCCGGCGCCGGCCGCCTGCCCCACCTGGCGGTCGGACGGACGCGCCACCATGCCCAGGCCGTGCGGGTAAAGCCGCATCGCCTTCTCGGCGGAGAATTCGTTCTGCGCGTCCTGGATCAGCTTCTTGTCCTGCCAGATGCACTGCATCTGCGCGACCTTCTCGTCCAGCGTCATGCGGCCCAGGAGATCGTCCACCCGCCTGGCGAGCGGCAGCGACGCATCCTTGTAAGGCGGGCGCGCGCTGGCGCCCAGCGCCATCGCCGGCGCGAGCGATGCCGCGCCGGCCAGGCCGGTCATCGATTTGAGGAACTGCCTGCGCTTGTCGTTACTCATCTTGTCTCCTGGTTTTTGTTAGGCGGTATGACGCCATTAACTCAAAATGAATAGCGCTACCATTTCCCAGTGTGATCGAATGAGATTGCCAAGTCAACACGTCTTAGCCAGGCGCGCCGGACCTGGGCGACATGGCCTTGATGGCGTTCGCGATGGCTGTGCGCAGCGGCTTGCCGTTCAGCCGGCTGTCGAAAGGCGCGGGCCGCATGGGCAAGCCATCCAGCCGCGGCGCCTCCTTCCACCCTTGCAGCCAATTCATGTGATCGGCCATGCCCCACATCACGAAGTCGCGGCAGTTCGGGTAGCTGAAGGTCACATCCAGATAGTCCTTGGCCAGCGCCGCCACGCCCGCATCGCGCGCCGCGATATCGGCCGGCAGCTTGCGGTCGTTGACATCGAATTCGGTGACCAGCAAATCCAGTCCCATGCCGCTCACCTCGTCGAGGAACTTGCGCCACTCCAGCAGGCCCTTGCTGCCCGGTCCCATCTCATCCCATGAACCGATATGGCTCTGCAGCCCCAGCGCCTGTACCGGCGTGCCGCGCGCCTTCAACGCCTGCAGCAGCTTCAGCACGCCGGCGCGATGCCTGGCGCTGCCGTCGTCGGGCCGCATGTAGTCGTTGTAGACCAGCTGCGCCTGCGGCGCGTGCTCGCGCGCCAGCCGGAACGCCAGGTCGATCTCCTCGACGGCCCCGAGGCGCTCGGTCAGCACGTTCTGCCGCAGCGCGCCGTCGGCCGGATCGACGGCCTCGTTGACCACGTCCCAGCTATGGACCTGCGCACCGAAGTGCTTGCAGACGGCGCCGATATGCTCGCGTATCAGCCGCTCCGCCGCCAGCGCGGGCCGCGCGCCGAAGTCGTATCGATTGATCCACGCCGGCTGCCACCTGGCCGTCTGCCACAGCAGGTTATGCCCGCGTATCAGCATGCCCTGCTCCCTGGCCCAGGCGAACATCCGGTCGGCCGGTTCGTAGTTGGCTTGTCCCTGGCGCGGTTCCAGCGCAGGCCATTTGCATTCGTTCTCCGCGACGATGACATTGCACTCGCGCGCCATCAACGCCAGGTAGGCGGGATCGCGGAAGCTCGCCGCGCCGATCGCGTTGCCGACGTTGAGGCCTTTGCGCTTGCCGAGCGCCTTCAACGATTCCGCTTGGTCGGCGGCGGACACGCCGCTCAATGGCATCAGGCCGGCGCCGGCCAGCAAGGCCAGGGTATTTCTACGAGAAATCGTCATCGACAGGCTCCATGGTGAAAATGTTTGCTAACACTCGTGGCATAATCAAAATGTTACAACACAAGGTTAGCAAAAGGCCGATGGCAAGCATCAAGGTGAAATCCAAACCCGCAACGGGTTCCCGGTCGGGGGCGCCGACGATGATCGACGTCGCCAAGCTGGCCGGCGTTTCGCCGATGACCGTGTCGCGCGTGATGAACGGCGACACCCGTGTCCGCGAAGTCACCCGCAACCGCGTCGGCAAGGCAGTGGCGGCGCTGAACTACGTGCCCAACCAGGCCGCGCGCCGTTTGGCGGGAGCGCCGCCCATCCGCGTCGGCTTCTTGTACAGTAACCCAAGCGCCGGCTACCTGAGCGAATTGCTGGTGGGCCTGTTGAACCAGGCCAGCCCGAACAACGTGCAACTGCTGGTGGAAAAATGCGAGGCCGACGACCAGGTCGCCGACCAGGCGCGCCGCATGATCGCCAACGGCATCGACGGCATCATCCTGCCGCCGCCGCTGTGCGACACGCCGAACCTGATCGATGCCATCGCCGCTTCCGGCACGCCGGCCGTCACGGTGGCCTGCGGCAGCCCGGACGATCGCGTCTGTGCCGTCAGCATCGACGACTTCCACGCGGCGCACGCGATGACCAACCACCTGATCTCGCTGGGCCACCAGCGCATCGGCTTCATCATCGGCCATCCCAACCAGACCGCCAGCGCACGCCGGCTGGCCGGCTTCCAGGCCGCCATCGCGGAAAAGCGCGCGCAAGCCGGGCCGGAGCTGATCGTCCAGGGACTGTTCACCTACCGCTCGGGCCTGGACGCAGCCGAGACCTTGCTGGGACTGGAACAACGCCCCACCGCCATCTTCGCCAGCAACGACGACATGGCGGCGGCGACGGTGGCCATCGCCCATCGGCTGGGACTGGATGTGCCGGGCGACCTGACGGTGGCAGGCTTCGACGATACCGCGCTGGCGACCACCATCTGGCCGGAGCTGACCACCGTGCGCCAGCCCATCACCGACATGGCGGCGGCGGCGGTGCAGTTCCTGGTCAGGCAGATCAACGCCCAGCGCGACGGCGAGGACGAGGCGCCGGAGCATGTGGTGATGGACTACAAGCTGATACGGCGCCAATCCGACGCCGCTCCACGGATGCGCCCGGTCACCAAGATCGCGGGCAAGCTCAAGGTTTAACGCCGCATCATATTCAACAACTGCGCGCGCAGCCTGCGGGCCGCGTCGCCATCGAACGGCGCCAGCACCCCGCGCGCATGCGGCGGAATATGGCCGGCTTCGCCGCCATCGCTGTCGAACACGTAATGGCGGAAGATCTCCTGCCACGCCTGCCGCTGCGCCGGCGGCAGTTCGCGCAGCGTCATCAGGGCCAGCAGCAGCGTGTTGACCGGCGTGTCCATATAGTCGGGCGATTGCCGCCACCAATAGTTGACCAGCACGTTGAAGCTGTCCAGCGCCTCGATGTGATGCCACCACATGCTGGGAATGAAGAGCGCGTCGCCGGCTTCCAGTTCGGCCGTCTGCGCGTGTTCGAGCGCGGTGGCGAATTTGGGGAAGGCGGCGAAATCGGGCGCGGCGAAGTCGACCAGGCTGATCGCCTGGCCGGCCGGCGTCAGGTCCAGCGGGCCGATGTACAGATTGGCCAGTTGGTCCGGCGGGAACAAGGTGAAGCGTCGGCGCCCGGCCGCCACGCACGCCAGGTTATCCGGCAAGTCGTAGTGCGCCGGGATGCGCGTGCGGTTGCCCACCCAGATGCTGGCCAGGGCATCGCGCGTGCCCAGGTCGATATCGTTCTCCGCGCGAAAGCCCGGCAGGCAGGCGTCGATGGTGGTCGAGCCGACATAGAAGGTGGGCGGCTGCTTGTCATCCAGGTGCTCGCGCAGCGCGTCGAGCACGGCGTCGAAGCGGACCCGCACCGACGTGAAATTGAAGCCGCTCATATCGGCGTTGTAGAAGAAACGCCCGCCGATGTCGGGCGCGCCATGCATCGCGTTGACGCTGGCGTCGCGGTAGAAGCGGCGCAGATAGGCGTCGGCGGCCTGCGGCGAGGATTGCGCGGCGCGCACCATCGGCCACGCCGCCGCCAGGCCGCGCAACACCAGCGGCTGCGTCGCCGCCAGGATGGCGTCCGTCAAACCGTCCGGGCTGACGCCGTGGAGTTCGCGTATCGGCTTGGCGGCCTGATGGTTGCCCAATGTTGTCGTCTCCGATTGGCTGCTATGTATTGTCCTTTACCCAGTGTAAAAGGGTTGAAAAGTTATTGTCAATAAAAACCATCGACAATGATATGCGCAACCATTGGGGGCAATTCGTGGAACGCTAGCGCAGCGAGGCCAGGAACACCTCGGCGACATGTTGAGGACCCTGGTCGATTTGACGTCCACGTCCCAGCAACATGCTGCCCTCCAATGCGGACAACAGGTAATCGGCCAGCATCCCCGGCGGACACTTGAGCTGGATCTCTCCGGCCTGGGCGCCCTGCTTCAGCACGTCCGCCAGCCACGCGGCGTTATGCTCGAAGAAACGTCTCACCTCGACCTGCACCACGTCGGGAATCGCATTGGATTCGGCGCCGAGCATTCCGCAAATGCACAGGCTCCGGCCGGTGGCATAGGTTTCCGAAAACAGATCGCAATACGCTTGCAGCCGGCCGGCCGCCGTCGCGTGATGCCGGCCTATCTCCTCCAGCCGCTCCGTGAAGCGATGCGTGTAGCGCTGAACGACAATCACACCCAGCTCGCCCTTGGTCGGAAAGTGGTGATGCACACTCGGCTTGCGTATGCCCACCATCCGCGACACATCCTCATACGAGAAGCCGTTGTAGCCCACGCTCCGGATCAGGCTTTCCGCCGCGTCGACGATGCGTGCCGCCGCCGGCGTAATTTCGCTGAAGTGCTTCATCTGCTTCGTCATCCCCGGTGAGCCTGCCATCTAGTTGGCAGGATTGTATAGAGCCGTTTTTTCAACGTCAAACCACGGCGGCGGGAAGCAGCCGGCCTTGCCACGCAAGGCGCACGGTCCCGAGCAGCAGACCGCCGACGACCAGGCTGGCGCCGGCCAGCGTCAACGGGGCCAGCACCGCGGTCAGCGTGCCCGGCGACCGTTCATGCAGGCGCAGCGTCAAGTTGGCCAGCGCCGCCACGCCAAAGCTGAACGACCAGTACGACGGCGCGAAGCGCTGCTGCATGATCCACGGCAGCAGGCGCAACGCGAGGGCAGCCTGGTACAAGCCATAGCCCAACAGCATCTGCACGAAAAAGTCGGCCGACTCCGGCCGCAGGCTGGTATAGCAGACGCCGGCCACGACCGCCGGCGCGAGCTGTATCCCCAACAGCGGCCGCTGCGCCTCGGGCAACGGCGTGTGCGTGGCGGCGCGGCCGAGTATCATCGACTCCAGCGCCAGCCATGAAAACATGCCGGCGCCGAAAAATAGTACGCCAAGCTCGCTGCACCCAAACGCCGCGCTGGACATTCCAGCCACCAGGTTCTGCCCCACCGCCGGCAGGTAGACCGCCGCGGTAACGTTCGCCGGAGGGTGGCCGCCTTTCCAGAAGCGCCCGTATATCCACAGCCCCAACACCATCTGCCAGGCCAGCGCGGCGGCCCACAGCGCCAGCCCCGCCGGCCGCGACCAGGCAAGCAGCGCCACCGAGGCCAGCATGGTCGATATCGGCCCCAACGTCGCCAGCGACGAAATCACCGGATCGTACAGCTCCGCCAGCGCGGCATCGCGGCGCGCCCACCACTTGCACAGATAGGCCAGCAGCAGCACCGCCCAGATCAGCAGCCCCGCCGCACCAAGCCAGTGCGATGGATGCGCCATGTCGGGCCATAGCCGCCCCGCCACCAGCCACGCCTGCGACAGCGCCAGCACGCCGACGGCCATGCCGAAGAAGGCGACCGGCACGCCGGCCAGGCGATCGATAGATTCGGACACGGGATTCGGCATTGTTTTTCCTTTGAAGATGCGACAACGCGCACGGTCCGTCAGCGGGACCATGCGCGCCAGTCAACCAAGCTCAACAGTATCACGCGCCCTGCTGCAGGGCGGCGTGGGCTTCCAGCACGCGCGCCGTGTAGGTCAGTGCGGCGCCCGCGTTCAGCGCGATCGCCACGCCCAGCGCTTCGGAGATTTCCTCCAGCGAGGCGCCGTGTTCAACCGCCTTCTTGGTGTGAACGGCGATGCAGCCATCGCAGCGCGTGGTGACCGCCACGGCCAGCGCGATCAACTCATGCATTTTCGGTTCCAGCTTGCCGGTCTTGAGGGCGGCGCCTTCGACGGTTGCCAGGCCGCGCATGACGTCCGGGGTGATCTTGGCGTAGTCGCCCACTTTGGCCACCAGCGCGTCGCGATATGCGTTCCAGTCCTGCATCATGATGTGTACTCCCTTCGAGGTTGTAAGACCCGCGCCTTCAGGCGGCGCGGGCCGGGCGGGTTTGCGTTACGCTTGCTTACGCTTTGAGGCGGTCGGCCAGTGCCTGGGCCAGTGGAGCGGCGGAGGCAGGGCTCTGGCCTGTCATCAGCGGACCGTCCACCACCACGTTCGGCTCCCAATTGGCCTTGCTCAGGTAGTTGGCGCCACGGTTCTTCAGTTCGTCTTCCAGCGAGAACAGCAGGTGCTTGTCCAGCTCGATCTCGGCATCTTCGGCGTTCTTGAAGCCGGTCAGGCTCACGCCCTTGACCAGGTATTCGCCGTTGTCCTTCTTGACGTCACGCAGGATGGCCGGTGCGTGGCACACCATCGCGATCGGACGCTGGGCGGCGTGGAAGTCCTTGATCAGCTTGAGCAGGAACGAGTCCGACGCCAGGTCCCACAGCAGGCCGTAGCCGCCTGGCACGAACAGCGCGTCGAAGCCGGTGTAGTCGATGTTGCGCAGCTTGCGGGTGTTCTTGGCGGCGTACAGTGCCACCGGATCCTTCAGGAAGCGCTCGGTGTACTCGGTGGTGAACGGTACTTTGTGGCTCAGCAGGTCGATCGGCGCTTCGCCACCCTGCGGCGAAGCCAGCACCACTTCGTAACCGGCTTCGGTCAGGATGTAGTACGGCGCGGCCACTTCGGTGAACCAGGTGCCGGTGTGCTTGCCGCTGATGCCCATTTCGTCCAGCGAGCTCATCACCAGCAGTACGCGTTTTTGTTTGTTTCCAGTTGCTTTCATGATCTTACCCTTTCGATAAAGCGCTTACATACCAACTAGTAGGTAGGTTTCTGCGCGAAAAAAATACCATCACCGCCACCCGAAGAAAAACTACTTGGAGCCATTACCGCGTTGCGTTGACAGGTACCCATTATGTCCTTGCAGAGCCTGATAAACAAACCACTTAATCTGTCAGGAACTGAAAGAAAAACTTTATGCTTCAGCCGTCAACAGGCCGATGGAGGAGAATCCCAGGTGATGCATAAACTCACGCAGGATCAACAGCGTGGCGGCAAACGCGTTGTCGTCGGGGATGCCTTCGTGCGCCGCCGGTTTCCCCTGTATGACCGCCGCCAGGCCGGGAGCGTATCGATGCATAGTGCTGAGAGATATTCATAGTTGTTCAACGCATGGTGCGCGGATGGCGATATAGTCGTGGTGCTTCATCGCGATGCCGGCTTCATCGTCAGCACCATCCGGAATTTGACGTCGCCCGACTTCATCCGGCTGTAGGCCTCGGCGGCCTGCTCAAGCGGCATGATCTCGATGCGCGGCCGCACGCCGGCCAGCACGCTGAAGTCCAGCGTCTTTTCATTGTCGTATGGCGAGCCGGTAATCGAGCCTTGCACGCTGCGCTCGCCCACCACCAGATGGCCAGTCGAGACCGGCAGCGGATCCTTGCCGGCGCCCAGCACCACCAGCCGTCCGCCCGGCGCCAGGCCGCCCATCAACGCCGCCACGGTGGTGGCATGGGCCACGGTCGTGACGATGGCTTGCGCGCCGCCCATGGCTCGCAGCTCGGCCGCCGCGTCCGCCACATTGCTGTCGATGTAGAGATGCGCGCCCAGCTCCAGCGCATCCTGGACGATGTCGCCGCCACGTCCCACGGCGACCACGCGGAAGCCCATGCGCCGCGCATATTGCAGGGCCATGTGCCCCAGTCCGCCAATGCCCAGGATCACCACCGTATCGCCGGCCTGCGCGCCGCTCTTCTTGAGCGCGCTGAACGTGGCCAGCCCGGCGCACAGGATCGGCGCGGCTTCCTCCGCATCGAGCTGATCCGGAATGGAGACCAGTCCGGTGGCGCGGGCCAGCATCATCTCGGCATAGCCGCCGTCGCGCGAGGCGCCGACGAAGGGCTGGTTCTGGCACAACTGGAAATGGCCCTGGCGGCATTGAACACATTCATTGCAGTGCCCGCCCAGCCGGCCCACGCCCACCCGCTGGCCGACCTTCCAGATGCCAGGCGTATGCTCGCCCAGCGCCGCGATGCGGCCCACCACTTCATGGCCCGGCACGCGCGGCGGTTGCTGCGCCGGATCGGCGCCCTCGATGTCGCCAGTGTCGGCGCCGCAGATGCCGCAGGCCTCCACCTCGATCAGGACTTCGCCGATGCCGGGTGCCGGCGTAGGACGTTCCACCAATTCCAGCACGCCGGGCCGGCTGATCTGCATGGCACGGTATGTTTGCTTCATGGTCGTTACTCCTTGGATGTTAAGTGGTTCACGCCGATTGCGGCCGCTTCGATGGCGCCCGCGACATAACCGGGGAAGCGCGGCGACCATTCGCTTGCGATGCCGGTCAGACGTCCCTGCCATGGACCGGAGCTGGCGGCCGCAGCCGGTGCGTGACCGTGATCGCCGCCGCCGTCCAGATCGGCGGCCGTGGCGGTCCAGCGATCCTGTGCCCAGTCCTTGATGATCTCGACGCGCGGCGCCGCCGCCTGCGGCCCGAACAGGCGGGTCAGCTGCGCCCGGCACAGCGTCAGCAGCGCGTCGTCGGACAGGCGCTGGCGGGTGCGCGCCGGCACACCCAGGAAGCCGAACAAGGCCCCGCTGCCATCGGGCATCGAGGCGTCATGGATCTCGCCCATCGGTCCGCTGCCGCTGCGCGCCGAGCCGGACAAGCCCTGCCCGCGCCAGAACGGCGTGTCGTAGATGGCGAGGTACTTCGCGTGCGGCGCCATCCAGGTCGCCGTCCCGCGCCACTCGCGCGCCAGCGGTGCAGGCAGGGCCGGCTCGAACGCGATGGCGCCGGCGGCCAGGCGCGGCGGCAAGGCCAGCAGCACATGCGCGGCACGCCAGGTCGTGACGTGGCCGCTGGCGTCTTCGCTGTCGAGCTCGACGTGCGTGTCGGTGTTGCGCACGCGGCGCACGGCCTGGCCGGTGACGATGCGCGTGCCGTCGAGCGTGGCGTGCAAGGCGTCGGTCAGCGCATTCATGCCGCCGACCAGGCGCATCGATTGCGGCGCGCTGACGTAGCCGCGCATGCGCACCGGCGCCTCGCCCGGTGCGCGCTCGACCATCATGTCGCCTTCGTCGTGCTGGGCGAAGCGTTGCAGGCCCAGCTCATCGATAAGCTCATGCAGTTCGCGCTGATGGTCGGGCCAGAACCAGGTGGGGCCGAGGTCGAAGCGGTCGATGGCGGCGGCTGCGCCCGATGTACCGGGCGCGTGCACGGCGGCGATGCGGCCGCCGATGACGTCCCGCGCCTCCAGCAGGACCACGTCGCGGATGCCACGGCGCTCCAGCAAGTGCGCGGCGTACAGGCCGCTCAATCCCGCGCCGACGATGACGATGCGTGCGTGTTCCATGCTTATCCTTTCAAGCCCATGTTGGCCAGATGGCGGACCTTCAGATAGACGGTCGCCCCCTGTTCGCCCGCGACGATGGCGGGCAGGGCTCCCGCGGGCAAGCGCATCCAGCTGCGCGGCGCGTAGGTTTGCTGCTGCGCCACCACATCGCCTTCCAGCACCAGCAGTTCCATTCCATCCTCGGCGTCGGCCAGCAGCGCGTCATGCGGCGCAAGGCGTTGCAGGCTGACCTGTTCCGACGCGTCGGAAAACAGCGGACAAATCTCGCGGCCCTGCTCGGCATGCCAGGATGCCGGATCGCGCGTATCGATGCGCACGTAGGGTTGCTCCGGCGTCGACATCTGCCGCAGCTTCACAAAGATGATGGCGCCTTCGCCACTGGACGGCTGATGGCTGGAGCCCGGCGGATTGCGCAGGTACCAACCGGCGGGATAGTCCAGGCCACCTTCCGAGAAGGTGCCGTCGAGGACCAGTATTTCCTCGCCACCGGGATGCTGATGGCGCGGGAACGAGGAATGCGGGGCGTAGCGCACGATGCTGGTGGCGCGGGCCTTCTCGGCCCCGACACGATCGAGCATCACGCGCTCCACGCCGTCCTGAGGCGAGGCCACCCATTGATACTGATGGGGCGCCATCGCGACGGGACGGGAGAAGTCGGCGTTGATCAGCATGGCGTTTAGCTTGCGTAGATGCGCACGTCGGGCGCGGCGTCGAGCAATGGCATCAGGCCGCCCACCACGTCGGCGTTGAACAGTGCGCTTTGCAGATAGGCGTTGGCGTGTTCCACGGTGTCGAAACCGTGCAGCACTTGTACGTCCTCATCGCGGGCCAGCAGTTCCTTGGATTTCGCGCCGGCGATGGTTTCGAGGAACGGCGCCTTGTATTTCTGGTAGACGGCTGCTGCGGCGGCGCGGTTGGCGTTGGCGATCTTGAGGGTGATTTGCAGGTAGGCCATGGTGAGCTCCAGTTGAGTTAAGAAAAACCATTGTGCGCCGCCCGGACCGCCCGGACAAATCAGATTAACTGCTAGTCGTTGAAAGAAAATGTTTATCGTAAAAATTGCCCGGCGCGTAGAATGACCTCATGAAAACACCTATCCACCTGAACGCCTTGCGCGCATTTGAAGCCAGTGCCCGGCACCAGAGTTTTTCGGCGGCCGCTGCGGAACTCAACGTCACACCGGCGGCGGTCGGCCAGCTCGTGCGCACCCTGGAAGACTGGCTTGGCGCGCCCCTGTTTCACCGTAACGCCGGCGGCAAGTCACGGCTGCTGACCACCGAGACCGCCGAGCGCGCCCTGCCCGACCTGCGCGCCGGCTTTGACAAGCTGGTGTCCGGCCTCGAACGCCTCAAGGAAGGCGGCCTTGCCGGCGTGCTGACGGTGACGGTCAGCCCGGCCTTCGCCGCCAAATGGCTGTTGCCGCGTATCGAAAGATTCCACGCCATCTGCGCGGATACCGATGTGCGCCTCGATACCAATCTCAAGGCCGTGGACTTCGTCGCCCAGCGCATCGACATCGGCGTGCGATACGGCACCGGAAGCTGGCCGGGACTGACGGCGGACAAGCTGCTGGACGAGGAAATCTATCCCGTCTGCTCGCCGGAATTCCTGCGCAAGAACCCGCGCTTGCGCAAACCGGCGGACCTCGCGCAGCACATGCTGATCCACGACTTGTCGATGGACGGCCATGCCGATTTCCCCACCTGGGACGCATGGCTGCGCAAAGCTGGCGTCAGCAACGCCGCCGCCTCACGCGGCATGAAGATCAACAACTCGGCGGCGGTGCTGCAGGCAGCGGCGGAAGGCCAGGGCATCGCCCTCGCCCGCAGCGTGATGGCGCGTGACGACATCGCCTCCGGACGGCTGGTGCGCCTGTGCGGCGACATCAGCTTCCAGTCGCCGCTGGCCTACTACATCGTCTACCGGCCCGAATCGGCCAACTTGCCGAGGCTGGCGACGTTTCGCCGCTGGCTGCTGGAGGAGGCTTACTTAACGCCTTTGGCGACCACCAGCTTCAGCGGGGAGATATCCAGCGGGGACGCCAGGTAAGGCGGCACCGTCGCCATGATTTGCGCGGCGGCGGCATCCTTGTAATGCGCGTCGCGGCCGGCGGCGTCGGTAAAGACATCAACGATATAAACGGTATGCGCTCCCAGCGATCCCTTTCTTTTTGAAGCCGAGAACATGGTCCGCCAGACGCCGGATCTGTTGACGGCAAGCGCCTTGGCTGCCTTGCTGGCGACCAGCGAGCGCAAGCTGCACCGGCGGTTGAAGGCCCTGGTCGGCGAATCACCCAGCAAAGCGGTTACGCCGATGAGAGCAGCTTCCGCCGCGCCTTCACCCGCTTCATGGGAATGAGTCCCAACGCGTACCGGCAATGGGTTCAGCAGAGAGAAGGAAGCGGCGCCTGAACGAACCAGCGGTGCAGCGCTTCCCGCAAACCGTTGATGCCGTCTTCTGCGGCGATCCAGGCTACGCAGGCATCGGGACGGATCAGCAGCGACGGCCCGGTCTCGATCGCGACGCAGCGTATTCGTGGCGTCGCGGCGGCAACCAGCCGGGACGCGGCGCCCTCGTTTGACGCGTCGAGCAGAACGCCCATGCCATCCTGCATGCAATCGTAAAGCGTCACGCCGGAGCCTGTCTCCCGGTCGCCCAGCAGGCGGCCCACGCCATCTTGTTCCGAGCCCAGGTCGTAACGGGTGGACAGCCCGCTCATCAAGCCGCCGATCAGCCGGTTGACGTCATCGAATTGCATCAGGTTGGCCATCAGGTCCCGCATCGCGCCCGCTTGCGGATCGGGCCGCATGATCGCGAGCTGGGCCAGGGTGTTGGCCAGCACCGCCTGGGCGGCGGGGCGCCGTTCGGCCGTGTAGGTCTCGAGCAGGCTGTCGGGCATTTCGCCGCGTATCACCGCCGCGAGCTTCCAGCCGAGATTGGCGGCGTCCACCAGGCCCAGGCTCATGCCCTGGCCGCCGAACGGCGTGTGGATATGCGCCGCGTCGCCGGCCAGCAGCACCCTGCCCTTGCGATAGCTGTCGACCAGGCGTGTGTTGTCGGTCCACCGGTTGCCGCTCTCCATCGTCCGCACGCGCACATCCGCGCCGCTCACACGGCGCAGCACGGCTTCAATCTCTTCGCAGGTGACTGGCTCCTGCCGGTCCTCCGGCGGACCGCTGAAGTCCAGCATGAACAACCGGCGCTGGAAGGCCCCGAACGAGAACACGCCGCCGGATGTACGCCGCCAGCCTGCCGGCAGCAGGCGGTCGGGATGGTCGATCTCGACCACGGCCTGGTAGAGCGTCAACGTGGGCGGCGTGCCGGGGAAGTCGAAGCCAGCCATCTTGCGGATGAGGCTGCGCCCGCCGTCGCAGCCGACCAGGTAGGAGCATTGGATGCGGCCCTCGCCAGCCGGCGCGGTCCACGCCACCTCGACGCCGTCCGCCTGCTGGTCAAAAGCGGTGACGTCGTGCTCGCGCCGCACCTCGATGCCCAGCGCGCGGGCGCGCTCGGCCAGCATGGCTTCGATGGCGTGCTGGTCCACCGGATGGGAACGGCGTTCCGGCTCCGCCTGCGCATCCTTGCGTATCAGCGACAGGCCGGCGAAATGCCCGCTGAATTTCGACGTGCGACCACGCAGCTCCGCCACCGCCGGCCCCATGGCCTCGAAGCTGCGCGCTTCGGCGGCGGCGATGGCCGCGCCCATGCCCCGGCGTCGCAGCGCTTCGCCGCCCAGCGGCCCGATTCCCAGGGCCTTGATGACCATGCTCGGGCTCGCCAAGCGCTCCAGCACCAGCACGCGCACGCCGCACAAGGTCAGCTCGATGGCGGTCAGAAGTCCAACCGGTCCCGCACCCACAACGATAACATCGACTTTCATATACTCAATCCCAATATGTACTCAGTATATGTAAACTATGCTATCATCTGCCGCATGTCAACCGATCTTCGCTCCCGCAAACGCCTTGCCACGCGGCAGGGCATATCCAATGCCGCCACGCGCCTGTTCTTCGAGCGTGGCTTCGATCATGTGACGGTGGATGAGATCGCGGCGGCGGCCGACGTCGGGCGGATGACGGTGTTCAATCACTTCCCGCGCAAGGAGGACATGTTCTTCGACCGCGACGAAGAAGGCCGCGAGCTCCTGCGCGAAGCATTGCGGCAGCGCGATCCCGGCATCGCGCCGGTCGAGACCTTGCGCCTGCTTGCCCATCGGCTGGCGGAGGAACAGAGTCCGTATGTCTGTTTTACCGCCGGCAGCCAAAGCTTCGTGGCGACCATCAATAGCAGCGAGACCCTCAAGGCCCGGGCCAGGGCGATACGCGACGAGATCGCGCAAGTGGTGGCGGTGGCGCTGTCCGAATGCGCTGGCCGCGAACCGGATGATGTCGACGCCCAACTGGCGGCCTCCCTGCTGCTGGCGACATGGAGCGTGGCGCTACTCCAGGCGCACCAAGCCTATCGGCGAAGCCAGGATCCAGCGGCGGCGAAAGCCATCTTTCTCGCGATCGTGGATAAGGGAACCATCGGATTAAACGTTGCGCTGGCGGATACACCCTACGTTTAGCATTCCTCGAAACAGTCCAGCAGATTGATTTCGTTTGAGCAGCCGCAGCCCCGAGCGACCAATTCGGCCATAGCACGAAGCCGCCATGACCGAGAAAAAAATCATCAATACGGTTTATAAAATTTCCGACAAGCGCGGAAATGGGCTGTTGCGCCGCGAAGTCTGGGTGGATGGAAAAGGACAGGTGACACGCTACAATCTGGCGTATATTAATCACAATCTGTACCAGCGGGACAACGGCAGAGTACTCGGCTACGACAACGCACACGGAATCCATCATCGGCATCGAATGGGTATTGTGGAGCCAGTAATATTTACGAGCTTCGAAGATATCGAGACGCGCTTTCAGCAAGACTGGCAAGCGCTGCGGGAGCAAAAATGAATACTGTGACCATCAAGATCGCAAACGTGGACGACTTCTTCCAGCATGGCAGGCGAATCGCTCAGCTCGCCGATCAACAGACGGAACTGCCCAACGAAAACAGCATCAGTTTCGAGGATCCCGCTGATCTGCACAAGTTATTGGCGATCGTAGACGAACTTGAACTGGCAACGTCGTCGCGACATCACGAACCGTGATCCTGGCCTACTCGTACTTGGCAACCAGACGCTGCCATTCCGGATCGTCCTTGAGTTGCCGGATCACCGGCGCGATCTTTTCGTAGACCGCCGCCTTGGCGCGCGGCACCAGGAAGTGGCGCTCGGTCAGGCTGGATGGCAGCTCATGCAGCTGGAACTTGCCCGCCTCCATCGCATGCACCTTCATGTAATAGCGCACCACCGACTGCGCGGCAATCACACTATCGACCCGCCCCACCCGCAACTTCTCCAGGCTGTGCTCGTCGCTGGGGGCGTCGTTGCGGACCAGGCCTTGCTGGCGTATCCATCCGTCCAGCTCGGGATAGCTGTAGCCCAGTACCAGGCCGACCGTGCGGCCGGCCAGCGCGCCGGGCCTTGATGAGTTGAAAGGCAGGGCCGGCGGCAGCACGATCACGTACCGGTCAGTGCCGAAGGCCGCCGTCCACAGGTATTTTTTCTCGGCCACGTCGTTGAACCAGTGCGGCATCATGCCGATGACGATGCCGTCCAGCTCGTTGCGCTCCACTTGCAGCTGCAAGCGCTTGCGCGGCAGATAAACCAGTTTGAAGCTCAACTGGTCGAGCTTCTTGCGGTTCAGGTAGGCCACCAGGTCAGGATAGATGCCGCGGCCGTCGCCGACCACCAACGGCGCGACACGAGCGCTGGTGTACACATTGATGACCTCGCCCCGCGCGGCGCCGGGGAGCACGCCAACGCACAGCATGGTCAGTGTCATCAGGTGCGCTCTCATACTTGCAATATAGCACGGAGAAACCGCAACCCTGTGGTCGTTTTAAGACTGGGCGAACGCCAGGAAGTCGGCATTGAACTTGTCCTTGTGCGTATCGGTCAAGCCGTGCGGCGCGCCTGGGTAGACGATCAGCTTGGCGTGCTTGACGATGGCGGCCGAGGCCTTGCCGGCGGCGTCGATCGGCACGATCTGGTCGTCGTCGCCATGGATGATCAGCGTCGGCTTGTCGAACTTTTTCAGGTCATCGCGGAAGTCGGTTTCCGAGAAGGCCTTGATCGAATCGTAGGTGTTCTTGTGGCCGGCCTGCATGCCCTGCGCATACCACGCCTGGATGATGCCCTGCGATGGCTTGGCGCCCGGACGGTTGTAGCCATAGAACGGCCCCGAGGCGATATCTAGATACAGCTGCGCACGGTTGGCGACCGAGCCGGCACGGATGCCGTCGAACACTTCCATCGGCAGGCCGCCAGGATTGGTGGCAGTCTTGAGCATCAGCGGCGGCACCGCCGAGATCAGGCCCAGCTTGGCGATGCGTTTGGTGCCATGGCGGCCGACATAGCGCGCCACTTCGCCGCCACCGGTCGAGAAGCCGGCCAGGATGATGTTCTTCAGGTCCAGCGCTTCGATCAGCTGGGCCAGGTCGTCGGCGTAGTGGTCCATGTCGTTGCCGTCCCAAGGCTGGCTGGAGCGGCCGTGGCCGCGGCGGTCATGGGTGATGACGCGAAAACCGTTGTTAGCCAAATGGAAGGCTGCCGATTCCCAGCTGTCGGCGTTCAGCGGCCAGCCGTGGCTGAGGATGACTGGCTGGCCGGTGCGTGGACCCCAATCCTTGTAATAGATCTCAACGCCGTCGTGGGTGGTGATGGTGCTGCCGGTCTTGCTGACAGCGCCGCCGCGAATGACGGGCGCGGCCTGTGCGCTACTGCCGGAGAAAGCCGCCAGCGGAAGAGCGACCGCAGCCGCTGCAGCACCGGCGCCACCGAACAAGGCGGAACGACGGGATGGGTTCATTGCTTGGGATTGGGAAGATTTATTCATGACGAACTCCATTTTAAGTAGTTAACGATTTAATAGTGAGCTATTTCAAGTGTCTTGTTCGGGCGTTTCGTGCTGCCCATGTCGACAATATATATCGCCAACAATTCAATAGCAAGCTATTTAATTAGATTATTTAAGGCCGCCCGAAGGCGGCCTTATGCATCAGGACTGGGCGAATGCCAGGAAATCGGCGTTGAACTGGTCCTTGTGCGTATCGGTCAGGCCGTGCGGCGCGCCGGCGTAGATGATCAACTTGGCTTGTTTGACGATGGCGGCCGAGGCCTTGCCGGCGGCGTCGATCGGCACGATCTGGTCGTCATCGCCGTGGATGATCAGCGTCGGCTTGTCGAACTTTTTCAGGTCGTCGCGGAAGTCGGTTTCCGAGAAGGCCTTGATCGAATCGTAGGTGTTCTTGTGGCCGGCCTGCATGCCCTGCGCATACCATGCCTGGATGATGCCCTGCGATGGCTTGGCGCCCGGCCGGTTGTAGCCGAAGAATGGCCCCGAAGCGATATCCAGGTACAGCTGCGCACGGTTGGCGACGGAACCGGCGCGCAGGCCGTCGAATACTTCCATCGGCAGGCCACCGGGATTGGTCTCGGTCTTGAGCATCAGCGGCGGCACGGCCGAGATCAAACCCAGCTTGGCGATGCGCCCGGTGCCGTGGCGGCCCACATAACGCGCCACCTCGCCGCCGCCGGTCGAGAAGCCGGCCAGGATGATGTTCTTCAAGTCCAGCGCTTCGATCAACTGGGCCAGGTCGTCTGCGTAGTGGTCCATGTCGTTGCCGTCCCAGGGCTGGCTGGAGCGGCCGTGGCCGCGGCGGTCGTGGGTGACGACACGGAAACCATTGTTAGCCAAGTGGAAGGCTGCCGACTCCCAGCTGTCGGCGTTCAGCGGCCAGCCGTGGCTCAGCACGACAGGTTGGCCGCCGCGTGGACCCCAGTCCTTGTAGTAGATTTCGACGCCGTCGCGGGTGGTGATGGTGCTGGTGGTGTGCGTAACGTTTTGCATGATTTTCTTCCTTTTAGTCGATAGATGGAGTTGAGGTGCTGTGCTACAGTTCCCGGCAAATCTGGCCTTGCGATGGGATGAATCTTAGGCCTGCCACCGCGTTTGCGGAACAGACAGCCCTGCAAGGTGACTTTGCAAAAATGCAGGCCGCCACCACGAACCGATCCCGCCCATGCCATCAACCACCGAATTCGACTGGAACGACATCCCGCTGATCCTGGCGCTGGCCCGCAGCGGCAACATGAGCGCCACCGGCCGCCACCTGGGCGTGGATGCGTCGACCATCAGCCGCCGCATCGCCGCCGCCGAAAAGTCCCTGAAGCTGCGCCTGTTCATCCGCGATAACACCGGCTACCAGCTCACCGACGCCGGCCAGGTCTTTGTGGAGCATGGCGAGGCGGTGTACGGCAATGTCCAGAGCATGCTGCAGGCCTCGTCCCAGGAGGCCGACGCCACCGCCGGCCCGGTCAACATCACCTCGATCGACTTCCTGTTCGACTACTGGCTGCTGGAGCACGTCCCCGCGCTGCACGCCCAGCATCCGCACCTGCAACTGACGCTGCAGGCGGAAAACCAGAACCTGTCCTTCACCCGCCGCGAGGCCGACTTCGCGCTGCGCCTGGGCCAGCCAGGCGAGGACGCGGCGCTGGTCATGCGCCGGCTGGGCGACCTGGGCTTCGCGGTCTACGGCCACGCCAGCTTCGCCGGCCTCCCGCGCGAGCGCTGGGGCGAGCAGCCGTGGATCGCCTATGACAACGCGCTGGCCGGCACCGCCGAAATGCAATGGCTGGCGGGAATAGCGCCGGCGCGCATCGTGCTCAAGGTGAACAGCCTGAGCACGATGGTGCGCGCCTGCCGCGCGGGCGTCGGCATGGCGCTGCTGCCCTGCATCATGGGACGGCAGGAAGGACTGGTGCGCATCGGCGAAGGCGTCGAGGTGCTGCGCGACATCTGGCTGCTCAGCCACCGCGACGCCGGCTCCATCGCCCGCTTCAAGACTGTCGCCGCCTGGCTGTCGCAGCTCTACGCCGCCAGCCAGGAGCTATTGTGCGGTGCAGCTTCACCCCCCTAATCCGCATTCTGCCCCCCCGTTTTTGCAGTTCGTCACATCCCGGTGGCTGTGCAGAGGGCCCTTGTCTATAGTTCACTCAACGCAAGACAAAACGCAGTGAAACCAACCACCCAAGGAGCTCAAAATGAACATCGCTAAAAACATGGAAGCCATCTTCGTCGCAGCAATCGTAGTCGCCAGCGCCACCTCGTTTGCCACCGCGGCCGTACCAGCCCTGCACACCGCAGCCCCAACGGCAGCGGTGGCCGCCAAGGCCGACACCAGCAAGATGCAGGTCGTGACCGTCAGCGCCAAGCGCCTGACCGCCGCTGAAAAAGCAGCCCTGTAATTCACGCCGGACGACGGAGCGCATGATGAAAAAATATCTGAAGGCTGCGATGCTGGCCACGGTACTGAGCAGCGGCGCCCACGCCGCGCTGGCCGCCGATGTGATCAGCGAGAACCGCGGCGTCGATGCGCGCACCGTCAACATCGATCTTGATGGCGTCATCAGCCTCAAGGTCCGGCAAGGTCCAGTCGCGTCGCTGACTCTATACGGAGAGGCTGACGCGCTGAAAAAAGTGACGGTGGAGCAGGCGGGCGATACCCTGCGCATCGGCACCAGCAAGATCCGCAGCTTCAACTTCGGCAACAAGCAGGAGCTGCGGGCGGAACTGACGCTGCCCAATCTGCGCCAGGTGGTGTCGGGCGGCGTCGGTTCCACGGAAGTGAACGGCTTCAATGGCGACAAGCTGCGCCTGGCCCTGGAAGGCGCCGGCGCGGTCAGGGTCTATGCGCAGTACCGCAACGTCGACGTCAAACTGGGCGGCGTGGGCAGCATGACCGTCAACGCCGGCAGCAGCGACAACATCGACTTGAACCTGAGCGGCGCGGGCCACATTGAAATGGCGGGCCAGACCCGGCAACTGCACGCCAGCCTTGGCGGCGTGGGTGGCCTGGACGCGCAGCAGCTGCGCGCCGACACGGTGGACGTCGATATGTCAGGCCTGGGCAGCGCGTCGGTGTACGCGAAGACCAGCGCGAACATGAAGTTATCCGGCATGGGTTCGGCCAAGGTGTATGGCAACCCGGCCAACAGGAACGCCAGCGCCCGAGGCATGGGCAGCATCAGCTGGCAGTAAGGAATGCGGTAGTCCGCAGCAGGAAACACATGGGTGTGTTTTTCCCGTCCGAGAGGGTCACCCCCTTTCGGACGGTTTTTTTTATTTGAGATAGCGTGCCTGCGCCGTGTCGCGCCCCAGCACGATGCGCATGTCGGCGTAAGCCTGCTTGCCGCCCTGTACCTGCAACGGCAAACCCAGTCGCTGCGACAGCGCCTGCGCCAGTGGCTGCTGGCCGCGCTGGTATTCGATGCGGCTGATCGACACCACGAATGGCTTCAGATTGGTCAGGCGCGTGGCCTTGATGCCTTCCGCGTCCAGCGTGCGCGCCAGCCGCGCGGCGGCGCCGGCCACGCCGTTGCCGTTGCTGATCTCCAGCTTGACGCCATGCGCCTCGGCCACCACCTGCTCGCCGGCGGCGACACGCAACACCTCCACCAGCGCCGCCCCAACCTGCCGCACCTCCGTGCGCGGCATCGATGCATCGACCGTGGCCGTGGCACCTGCCTGCGCGGCGGCTTCCTTCACCAGCGCATAGTCGCGCCGCACATCATGCGCGCGCAGCGCGGCGGCCTGCCTGAACATGGTCGCAGCGCGTTCATGTTCGCCGCCGGCCTCCAGCGCCGCGCCCAATTGCTCCCATCTTTCCGCGCTGGTCGGATCCAGCAGGCAGGCCTGCCCCAGCGCCGCGATGGCGGCGGCCTGCGAGTGCACCTGCGGTGCCGGTGCGGGCTGCATGCCGCTGCACGCCATCAGTAACGCGCCGGTGCATGCGGCGCCCAGGGTACGTTTCATCATCGCCTCCTATTTCCCCATCAAGGTTGGCATCATCCGGAAAATCTGGATGCCGGCGGGGCCGATCAACACCAGCATCAACGTCGGGAAGATGCAGAAGATCAGCGGGAACAGCAGCTTCAACGCGATCTTGGCGGCGGCTTCCTCGGCGATCATGCTGCGCTTGGCGCGCAGATTGTCCGAGTGGACCCGCAACGATTCGCCCATGCTGGTGCCGAAGCGCTCCGATTGGATCAGCATCGCCACCAGCGTGTCGACGTCCTCGACGCCGCTGCGCAAGGCCAGGTTGCGCAAGGCTTTCTCCTTGCTGAAACCCGCGCGCATCTCCATCAGCGCCAGTTGCAGCTCCTGCGCCAGCGCCACGCTCTTGATGTGGATCTCGCCCGCCACCTTGGCCATCGCACGCTCCAGGCTCAGGCCCGCCTCCACGCAGACGGTCAGCAGGTCCAGCGCATCCGGGAAGGTCTCGAAGATTTCGCGGCAGCGGCTGGCGGCCCTGCGCGACAGGACCACGTTCGGCAAGTAGTAGCCGATGGCCGCCGTCATCAGCAGCAGGTAGACGAAGCCCTTGTTCACCGCGTTCTCCAGCGTGGCGGCGCCCAGCAGCGCAAGCAGTGACGGAAGCCCCAGCGACAGCAGCGTCTTGGCGGCGAAGTACAGCGACGGCGCCGACGCGCTGCGCCAGCCGGCGTTCATGAAGCGGGTGCGCAGCGGCGAACGCTCCCAGCCCTCCTCCGGCAGCGACAGACGGGAGAAAGGCTGCGCCGCGTGCGCGACCTTCTCCACCCAGCCGCCGTCCGTTGGCGCCGACGATTCCGCCGGCCCCATGAAGCCATTGAGCCGGTCGCGTATCGGCACCGACGAAAAGCCCAGCAGCGCCACCAGCGCCACGCCCGCCACCACCGCGAAGACGATCAGGAGGAATACGATCTGCCGGATATCCATGCCGCGCTCCTCACACCCGTATGCGTATCAGCTTGCGCATCCACAGCACGCCGCCCACCGCCATCACCAGCGTGTACCACGTCAGCGTTATGCCGGCCGGATCGGTCCACAGCACCCGCACGTAGGCGGGATTCACCACCATCATCAGCGCCAGCACGCACAGCGGCAGCAGGCCCAGTATCCACGCCGACATCCGGCCCTCGGCCGACATCACGCGCACCTGCGCCATCAAGCGCAGGCGCGCGCGTATCAGGCGGCTGATGTTGCCAAGGACCTCGGCCAGGTTGCCGCCCGACTCGCGCTGTATCAGCACCGCGATCACCAGGTAGCGCAGATCGGTCAGCGGCACGCGCATCGCCAGGTTGTGCAAGGCTTCGTTCATCGGCACGCCGTAGTTGATCTCTTCGTAGGCGAACTTGAATTCGCCGGCGATCGGCTCCGGCAGCTCTTCGCCCACCATCTGCATGACGTTGGCGAAGGAGTGGCCGGCGCGCAGCGCCCTGCCGAGAAAATCGGCGGCCTCCGGCAGTTGCTGCTCCAGCTTGAGCAGGCGTGCGCGCCGCGTACGCATCAGCACCGCCCAAGGCGACGACAGGATCAGCGCCGTCAGCGCGGCCCCCGCCAGCGCCGGCATGTTCAGCATGGCCGGCAGCAGCAGGCCGGGCACCAGCAACGCCAACACGCAGACGATGAACTGCGCCACCGACCAGCGCACGCCCGCCTGCAACAGCAGCCGGTCCAGCGTGGCCAGGCGGCCGACGCGGCGCAGCAGCTTCTCCAGCGCCGGATTGCGGCTGTAGCAGCGCTGCTTGAGAATATCGATGCGCTCCCCGCCGCGCTCCCCGCGCGCCGCCATCAGCCGCAGGCGCTTGGCGATGCGCCGCGCCCCCCGGCCGTGCGCGCCCGACCACCACAGCCAGCCGCCCTCGATCAGCAGGATCACGGCGGCAAACAGCAGCACCTCGAAGGCGGTGAAGATTCCATCCATGCCGCTACTCGTAGATCTTGTCGGGGTCGAACGCCGTGTCGGCCACCGGCACGCCGAACATGCGCAGGCGGTCGGCGAAGCGCGGCCGCACGCCGGTGGCGGAGAAGCGGCCCAGTACCTTGCCGTTGGCGTCCACGCCCTTTTGCTCGTAGCGGAAGATCTCGTGCATGGCGATCACGTCGCCCTCCATGCCGGTGATCTCCTGCAGGCTGACCAGCTTGCGCGTGCCGTCGGTCAGCCGCGACACCTGCATCACCACCGTGATGGCGGAGCAGATCTGCTGCCGCGTGGCGCGCGGCGTCAGATTCAGGCCGGTCATGCCGACCATGTTCTCCAGCCGCGACAAGGCGTCGCGCGGGGTGTTCGAGTGGATGGTGGCCAGCGAGCCTTCATGGCCGGTGTTCATCGCCTGCAGCATGTCGAGCGCCTCCGGCCCGCGCACCTCGCCGAGGATGATGCGGTCCGGCCGCATGCGCAGCGCGTTGCGCACCAGCGAACGCTGATTGACCTCGCCCTTGCCCTCGATGTTGGGCGGCCGCGTCTCCAGCCGCACCACATGCGGCTGGCGCATCTGCAGCTCCGCCGCGTCCTCGATGGTGACGATGCGTTCCGCCGCCGGGATGAAGCCGGACAGCACGTTCAGCATGGTGGTCTTGCCGCTGCCGGTGCCGCCGGAAATCAGGATGTTGACCTTGGCCTGGCCCAGCGCCTTGAGCACCTCCATCATCGGCGGCGTCAGGCTGCGGTAGTCGAGCAGGTTCTGCACCGTCAGCGGCGTGACGGCGAAGCGCCGTATCGACAGGATGGGACCATCGATCGCCAGCGGCGGAATGATGGCGTTCACGCGCGAACCGTCCGGCAGCCGCGCATCGACCATCGGGCTCGATTCGTCCACGCGCCGGCCCACGCGCGAGACGATCTTCTCGATGATCTTCATCAGGTGGGCGTTGTCGTTGAAGGTGACGTCGGTCAGCTCCAGCCGGCCGGCGCGTTCGACGTAGACCTGGGCGCAGGTGTTGACCAGGATGTCGGACACGCCGGGATCGGCCAGCAGCGGCTCCAGGGGCCCGAAGCCCAGCATCTCGTGCTGGATGTCGAGCACCAGGCTATGCCGCTCGTGCTGATTGAGCACGATGCGCTCTTCCTCGATGATGCGCTGGACCAGCAGCGCCAGCTCGTGCTTGAACTGCTCGGGCGTGAGGCGCTTCAGGCGTTCCAGGTCGATACGGTCCAGTATCGTCTGG
This sequence comes from Duganella vulcania, assembly GCF_009857655.1. Lineage (NCBI taxonomy): Bacteria > Pseudomonadati > Pseudomonadota > Betaproteobacteria > Burkholderiales > Oxalobacteraceae > Duganella > Duganella vulcania. The sequence continues at coordinate 2,507 of NZ_WWCX01000028.1, read as the reverse complement.
TGCATGCTCTTCTTCAGTTCCTGGTAGGCCGCAGCCGCCAGGCCCGGCGGGCCGTTGACGCCGTGGCGTTTGTCGTCCGGTGAAGCCAGCCGTTCGCGTAAGCTCATGTCATCCTCCGCTATCTTGGTCAGTCGTTGTCGTTGCGGCCGAACAGGCGGTCGAACAGGCCCTTGCTCTCCGAGACCCGCCGCGCCGTCACCATTTCCACCAGCTCGGCCAGGCTGCGCGCCACCGCGCTGCTGCGCGACAGCTGCAGCACCGGTATGCCCTGGTTGACCGAGTCGGTGGCCGACAGATAGTCGTTCGGCACCGTGTGCACCACGTCCGCGCCCAGCGCCTGTTCCAGGTCGATCAGCCGCAGCTTGCCGCCCTTTTCGTAGCGGTTGACGATCAGCCGGATACGTTCGCTGGGGTAGCCCAGCGAACGGAAGATGTCCAGCAGGCGGCGGCCGTCGCGGATGTCCGGCAGCGCCAGTTGCAGCACCGGGTGGATCACGTCCGCCTGGTCCAGCGCGCGCAGCGAGATGGCGTCGATCTGGCGGCCCACGTCAAGCACGATGAAGTCGTAGTGCTGGCGCGCCAGGCGCAGGATGGCGTCCATGTGCTCCGGCTTCATGTCGACCGCGTGATTGGGATCGTCGGCCGCCGCCAGCACGCCGAAGTTCGACGCCACATGCACCAGGCAGGAATCGAGGAAGGCGCCGTCCATGCGGCTGATCTGCGCGCAGATGTCGGACAGCGTCATCCCCGGCTTCTGGTCCGACACGTACAAGGTGGCGTCGCCGAACTGGCCGTGCAGGTCGATCAGCAGCACCTTCTTGTCGGCCAGCGCGGCCAGCGCGTAGCCGAAGTTGGTCGACAAGAAGGTCGCGCCGCTGCCGCCCTTGCAGGAGATGAAGGCCAGCACCTTGCCGTCGCGCGTCTGGCTCACGCCCGCGGCCAGCTCGATGCGGCCCATCGACTCGTGGAAGGCGCTGTGCACCAGCGGCAGTTGCAGCACCTCGCGCATGCCGGCGCGCATGGCGCGGATCAGCAAGTCCTGTTGCGGTTCGCGCGCCAGCAGCATGAAGGAGGAGGATGGATACAGCTTGCTCAGTCGCTCGACCAGCTCCCCCTCATCCGGGCCGACGTCGCTGGCATCGAGGATCACCAGTTCCGGCATCTCCGGCAGCTGGCGTTCCACCGCGTCGCGCAGCCCGTTGCGCGACGCCACCAGCTGCACGGCGGGCATGCGCGCGGAACCCTGCGCAGCGACTTCGGCATGCAGCAGGCTGTCCTTGCTGATCATTAGTGCTTTCATATTCATTCCTCGCTTTATCTGCGCGGCTATTTGGCGCCGCTGACGCCGATGGTGAATGCGGACGGCTGCGCCGGCGGCTCGCTGTTGGCCTTCTGATACCGCTCGTAGGCCGCGTGCGCCGCGCGCCCGTCCATGCCGGCGACCGGGTCGCGGTTGCGGCCCGCCTCCGCGTCAACCACCTGCTGCGCCAGAGTGACGCGGGTGACGATGCCGAAGTCCCGGTCCCATTGCGGCGTGGTCGGCGTGAGTTGCAGGGCGCAAGAGGCCAGCATGCATGCCAGCGGCAGGCTAAGTAGATGTCGCATAGTCGTATCCCGTTTATTTGCGGTCGGTGCTCGGGGGCGGAGCCCCCTCCATGCGCCCTTCGAGGAAGAGCTGGGTGCGGGTCGGCGTGGTCACGTCGTCGGTCGGCAGCTTGTAGTTCGGCGGCAGCGGCTTGACCAGGTGCGGCGTGACGACGAACAGCAGCTCGGTGCGGTCCTGCTGGAAGTCGGTGCTGCGGAACAGCGCCCCCAGCACCGGCAGCTCGCCCAGCACCGGCAGGCCGCGGATGTTGGTGGTCTGGTTGTTGCTGATCAGGCCTCCGATGGCGAAGCTTTGGCCGTCGAACAGTTCGACCGTGGTGGCGGCGCGGCGCGTGGTGATCAGCGGCAGGATGGCGCCGCCCGAGAAGCCGGCCGCCGAGATGCCGATGCCTTCGCGCGACAGCTCCGACACTTCCGGCGCCACGCGCAGGTTGATGCGGCCGCCGGCCAGCACGGTGGGCGTGAAGTGCAGGCCGACGCCGAACTCCTTTTCCTCCAGCGTGACCTTGTTGTTGTCCTGCGCGACCGGCACGAAGATCTTGCCGCCCGCCAGGAAGCTGCCTTCCTGGCCGCTGATCGCCATCACCGTCGGCTCGGCGAGGATGCGCACCAGGCCATCCTGCTTGTCGGCGGCGATGCCCACATGGTTGCCCGTGGCCTTGCCGCCGCTGAGCAGTCCTTTCAACGTCCCGCTGATGAAGCTCGATGCCAGCGTAGTGCTCCAGCTGCCGCCGCCAAAGCCCAGCGACACGCCGGCCTCCAGCTTGTCCAGCAGCGTCTTGGATACTTCGGCGATCTTCACCTCCAACATCACCTGCTGCGGCGCGCCGACGCTGAGGAAGTTGACGATGCGCGTGGCGCCCGCGACGGCGGCCGACGCCGGCGCCGCGGCCGCTGCCGCA